>CAZEUQ010000085.1:0-4159 GCA_964515125.1 uncultured Candidatus Peribacteria bacterium | reverse complement strand
GTTTCGATGTGCTCTGGAGGAGGAACCCGCGTGCTCATCACATTCTTGCATTTGTAACGGCGCTCTTGGTTGGGATGCAATGCGTCATCACATGGAACGATGCGTTTGTGCATCCCGATGAGGAGGGAACGCTCACGTATGCGTACCTTCAGAGTAACCAGAACCTCACTAAGATGACGAACATCCTTCATGATCTTTCCTTGCTTCGCGGAGGATCTGCCATGCCGATGCACATCATCGGGAATCCAGATGAACTTCTGTACGTCCTCACAGAACCGTATAACAGGTCATTTGAGCCTTTTCAGGCCGGCCTACCCGTGTACATCAACTATCAGCATTCGTTTGAAGAAGCCCGCAATCTACTCGCTGCATCAGGCACTGCTTATGTACGTCTCATCTTTACGTACATTCAGAATGTGAACAGCATTGATGTCTTTGTGGAGCAATCATTGTGGCATGCGTACATGGCACTGCACCCCGACGATGAGGTGTATCGTGCGGAGGATGGGGATTATGACTTCCGCTAACCGATGCATCGCATCACGATTATCATTCCGGCGTATAATGAGGAGAAGCGTCTTCCGCCTACGCTTCGGTCCATCAAACAGTGGATGGACCAGGCAAATCATCCATCCATCTTCATCGAAGAGGTCATGATTGTGGACGATGGCAGTACAGACGGTACACGAAACATTGCATCATCATGCGCGCCATCCCTCCCCGTGAAGATCATTTCTTTTTCGAAAAATTGCGGAAAGGGGAGTGCCGTGAAGGCGGGCATCCAGCAGGCACAATCGGAATGGATCCTTCTCATGGATGCAGACGGTGCAACGCCCATTGGCGATATCACGAGACTGATTGACTGTCAGAATATTTCACATGCCTCGATTATCATTGGCTCCCGCGTGGTCGATTCTTCTATGACCGTTTCCATGCAATGGCATAGGAGAATGATTGGTTGGATCTACCACTTTCTCACAAGCCCGCTCATCCCTGGTATTCGCGATGCGTCATGCGGTTTTAAACTTCTACGTTCAGATACCGCGCGGGATCTCTTTGCCTCTGTCCATACGAATGGCTACGGATATGATTTGGAATTTCTTGCGTTGGCGCACAGGAAAAAGATGAGGATCGAAGAAGTACAAGTTTCCTGGAGGGCTATAGGTGGATCGAAGGTGTCAATCTTTCGAGACGGGATTTGTATGTTTCTTTCAGCGTGTGCGCTTTCTTGGCGTTTTCTTTTTAGAGTGGAGTAATGGTCTTATATTCCAGGACGATGCAGGCAGCCGGGCAAGAAGCATAGACTGCATGACGATTTTTCTCATGAGAAGAAAAAAGACACAAACAAGTGTTGATGCAAAGAACACATCAAGAGACGGAAATGTTGCAAAAAGCCATCGATCCACTTTTAGAGCTGGCAAGACTCCAAGAATATTCATGAAGATAATTCCAGATGCGGTGATATACAGTCCGGTGTATCCACGCCTCAAAAAAATTACGGGAAGGAATAACGCGATGAATGGGAAGGAATAACGTTCGTGCATTTCCGTATTGAAGAGAAAGAAAGCAAGAGCGAGTGTCCCCGCTGCTAAAAAGATCATGCCAGTTCGGTCTCGCTTCGGTCGCTCTGCGAGAATTCCTTTTTGCAGGAGCGCAATGATCATGCCGTAGAAAAGAAGAACGAGCGAGACTCCCATCATACGATAGGTGAAAAAGCCAAAAAGAGGATTGGACGATGAAGTACCGGAAGCCCGATCCGCAAGAAGGCTCCACCAGAAGTTATAAGCATTTGCAGAGATGACAGGGTACTTCCCAATCGAATGGAGATACATGTTTGCAACGTGATCAATGCCCCCGGGTGTTGAGATGTAGGGGAGTAAAACAATGCCGAGCATCACAAGCGAACCTGTTGCGCAATTGATCCACGCCTTTCTTTCCAGTGGCAACAAAAAAGGAAGAAGAGGAAACATTATTATAGCCTGCAACTTTGTCGTGATGGCGAGTGCCGCATATGCACCAGCCAAAAACCACTGTTTCTCCGAAAAGAGCATGAGCGTAGAAACGATGAGCATCGTGTAGAGCGAGTCCGTCTGACCCCATATCGCAGAATTGTAAAAAACGACGGGATGAAATGTAAAAATTGCCGCTGCAAAAAGCGCTCGCCGAGTGCCGACGTATGAAAGTAGGAAGAAGTAGAAAATTGTCGCGGTAAGAAGATCCGCAAGAATGCCCGGCAGCTTTACCAGGAGATGCAGACAAAGAGAGTCGATAGTGCATGAAGGCAGTGCAGCCGCGGTTTTCCCTATTCCCCAGAAGAGCAAAATGGAAAAAGGCGGGTAATCGGGGGTCATGTTTCCATCAATCTGTTTCTCGTAAGAATCTGAAGGACCGTACAGAGCTGCGCTTTGTGACCACTGTTTATAGAGATGAACGTCATAGCCGTATCCTTCTGTAGAAAATAGTGCAAGGCGAAGGCAAAGTCCGCAAAATAAAATCAGGAGAAGCCAGGCAGTCGGGGGGACGCTGCGCATTGAACGAATGGTACCATGCGCCGAACCGAGGAACAAATTGGGTGTACGTGGAAGAAGACACTTGCTAGGCTCTCGTTCATGAAGCTTTCCATTGTCCTTCCATGCAGGAATGAAGAGGCAAACCTCGATCGTGTTATCCGCGACTGCGAATCTTTTCTGAACGCGAGAAGTCTCGACGGCGAGATTATTCTTGTGGATGACGGTTCTACCGACGGAACGCGCGAAACATCAGAAGCACTCTCCCGTGCGTTTAGGAACATCCGCGTGATCTCCCATGCGGTAAACCAAGGGTATGGTGCGGCTATTCGCACAGGGATGGATGCGGCGCAGGGAGAATTCGTTTGTTTCATGGATAGCGATGGCCAGTTCCATGCCGAAGACATCGGGACATTGTTAGATCATCTTGGAACTGCGGATTTTATTTCCGGCATACGCATCAAACGTGCGGATCCATGGAACCGGAAACTGAATGCATGGTTGTACGGCACACTTGTTCGCGTTGTTTTAAACGTGCATGTGACCGACTTGAACTGCGGACTCAAACTCTTCAAGCGGTCCATTTGGCGGGATATTCGTCCCGTGAATGCTACCGGCGCACTCTTCAATGCAGAGGTCTTCTTGCGACTACGACGAAAGGGCTACACACTTGTCGAAACAGGTGTGCATCATTACCCTCGCATGGCAGGGGAGCAGACAGGGGCAAAGGTGGGGGTTGTGATGAAGATGTTTAAAGAACTCGTGGCGCTTCGGTTTAGAACAAAGCAGTAACGTTTATTCGTTTCCTAGTTTATTTGTTTATTCGTTCTTGTTTGTGTAACAAATAAACCAATAAACTATTGGGAACTCCCCGGTACGAACATTGTCTGCCTCCCCTCACACCCTACGCACTTTAAATCCCAGAGGGAGAATATGTTTCGAAGTTGAAATTGATTCTTCGTAAGAAGTCCGTAGTACGTGAGTGGGCTGTACCACAGGAAACTAACAACGATGATGCCGCCGAAGAGAATGGCACTCTTCTTTTTGAGTGCTTCTGTGACCTTGAGTGGTCCAATCTGTTCGATTTCATTCCACACGAGAGCCAGCACAACAAAACTCATGAAGAGGGGAGTGAAGTAATGGTACAAATACATCACGCGGGAAATCCTGCTGATGGCGATCATGTAGGAGGCATACACACCCAAGAAGACAAGGAGGAAGAACAAATTCTCAAACCGTTGCTTTGGTGCAAAGAGAACATGCGACGCAAGAAGCCCGGTAGCGAGAATAATTCCTGCAAGAGCAAGCCACCATCCTGCGGGATTTGCCTGCAGGTACAGGTACTGATAGCTCTGCCCATCGGGCGTATTCCAGCGATAGTTGATGGAGCGTGCTCCAACCGGCCAGTAGAATGCGGGACTTCCGTTCTCATCTGCTTTGCACAGGTTGAGCTTTGGTACTCCATTGTTGTAGTGACTCACAAACGCAAAGTTATCGCGTAGCATCAACGGGAAGTTGAGAAAATTTCCTGCCTTTTTATTGCGGAGAATTTCAAAATAGGTGGGAGAAGCGGTATACGTCTCTAGTTTAGGATTCACCGTGGATGCAATGGTGAAGTGGAGGTACCACACAAAGCAGAAGACGAAGAGTGC
>CAZEUQ010000084.1:0-4254 GCA_964515125.1 uncultured Candidatus Peribacteria bacterium | reverse complement strand
AAACGACCACTGCATTCCATATTCTGCCGATTCGTCTTGGCTCTCGTATCAATCGATACAACCATTCCAACGCAGCAGAACGCATCCACTGCGGTGCTCGCTTTTGTTTTCCTGCAAGAAAATCGAACGCTCCACCAATGCCCATACCCACACGAATAGATGGCATCTTGGAGAGATTCCGGGCAAGCCATAGTTCCTGTTTTGGCGCACCAAAGGCAACAAAGAGGATCTGCGCGCCAGATGCATTGATGCGACTGATGATGGATTGCTCCTCAAAAGGATCCGCAGAGCCGGAGAACGTTCCGGCAATTCTCAAGTGAGGGTTTCGCTCCACAAGAACTCGCGCTGCAGACTCTGCTATGCCTGGTGCAGCACCCAATAAAAACACCGGTGGTATCTGAGGGTGCATGCAGAGCGCCTCGAACATATCGGTTCCTGTGATGCGTTCGGGAAGTGGCTCGTTGATTCTCCTACTCGCCCAGAGAAGTCCTGCTCCATCGGGCAAGTTGAGCGCACTCTTTTGAAGGATCTCTAAAAACGCGGGGTTTTTTTGGGCCTCTATGAGCATTTCTGGGTTTGGCGTTGCGATGAAGTGTGATATTGGCTCGCGAAGAAGAGACAAGATGTATTCCTGCGCTTCCTGAAATGTGGTAGAGGCAAGCGGCACACCAAGAATGGACACACGTTTCATGCGACGAGCGTAGCAAAGCTACAGAGGAAATGATATTGCACTGCCATGACTCAACGCGCAGAATGCGCATGTATTCCTCCTCTCCTTCATGTCCCAAAAGAACCTGTTCACACTCGCCATTGTCGTCGCTTTTCTGTTCGGCATCGGCACCATGCTGCTCCTTCAAAAAAATCTGATAGGTGGGAACTCATTTAAGGCAAACCTAACAGCAACAACCAGTTCCGAACAAACTATGCAGTGTGCGGAACATGAGGATTGCGAGACGGGATCTGTATGTCGTCTGGGAACGTGCGTAAAGGCGGAGCTCGCATTTTGTAGCCAGTCGTTCATGCTGGCAGAATCTGTAGAAAATCGCTTCATCCGCTACACACCATGCCCGCAGCGTTGTGTGTCAAGCGGGGAAAGGTCAGCGTACTGTGAATAGGCAAGGCTCCTACAATAATCCTATGCAACTAAAAGACGCGATCCACGACTTCCTCACGCACTGCGAAGTAGGAAAGTATCAAAGTAAGAAAACCGTGGAAAACTACACACACTATTTAAAGCGTTTTTCAAAGTTTGCAAAACCAGATCGCAATGTCAGTAATTTAGATAATCGCCTGATCCAGAATTATCGCCTGCATCTTACAGACATTCACCCGGAGCCCGGTTCTTCACTCGATATCAAGACCCAGCAATATCATTTGATTGCGCTCCGTGCACTCCTTAAATACCTCGCAAAGAATGATATTCCAACGCTTGCACCGGAGAAGATTGAACTGCCGAAAGTCCCACAGCGGCAAGTGGAAGCACTATCTCGTGAGGAGCTTGCAGACCTGCTTGGAGCGATTGATCCCACGAAACGAAATGGCCTGCGCGACCTTGCGGTTCTGCATATGCTCTACTCCACGGGCCTTCGCGTGAGTGAACTTTCAAATTTAAATCGAGATCAAGTCAATCTGCAAAAAGGAGAATTCCAAGTACGCGGAAAGGGTAGAAAACTTCGCATTGTATTCCTTTCACCGGAAGCGACCGATCACATCAAGAGGTACCTCGATTCGCGCAGCGATAACTTTAAGCCCCTCTTTGTGAGTAATTCGAACCGATCTGGCTCCGATATGGTCAGTGGGGATGATAAACGAAGATTGCAGCCGCAAGCGATTGAACGGATTGTACGAGAGGCCGCTCTGCGCGCGAATATCATCAAGAAAGTTACGCCGCATGTGCTACGACACACGTTCGCGACGGAGCTCCTTCGGAACGGTGCCGATATTCGTTCCGTGCAGGAAATGTTGGGGCATGCGAGCATCACCACGACGCAGATTTACACGCATTTGACGAACCAGCGTCTAAAAGAAGTACATGAAAAATTTCATCGATGAATTTCCAGAAGGCTCCAGACCATGTTGACCTTCGGCGCCCCCCCCAACGTACAAAATTTGCGATGCCTCGATGAAAAACGGCCGCCTGAATGAACAGGCAGCCGTTGGCCTCGCTGTAATGCGAAGCAAATTCCTCACGATCGGCAATCTCCTTTCTTAGGAGATGTAGGGAAGGATGAAGACGATAAACATGTACACGGGAGCAAGAATGGTGATGGCCAATAACGTGTATGAGAAGAAGTCAGGCATTTTCACGCCACGTTCCTCGCAGGTAGCCTTCACCATAAAGTTCGGCGCATTACCGACATAGGTATTTGCGCCCATGAAGACCGCACCAATGGAAATCGCTGCATGCAGCGATACCTTGTTTTCCGACAATTCGAGCAACGAATGTAAACCATTGCTGGTCACACCCAATTGTCCGAAAATCAGATACGTTGGCGCATTGTCGAGCACCGAGGAAAATCCGCCCGATGCCAAAAAGTATTGCCACGGTTGCGTGACACCGAAGCGTTCACCATGGATTTCCAATAATGCGATGGTCGGAACCATCGTAATGAAAATCCCAGCGAATAAGACAAATACTTCTACGATGGGACCAAAGGAGAAGTTGTTTTTCTCCCGAGCCAACGCGTTTTCTCCTTCTTGTGAAACCAACAAAGAAACTCCTGCTAGCGACCAATACAGTACTTCGCGTAATGGGGTTGGCGCGAAGAGTGTAGTGACAGCAATGCCGCCGACAAGCAACACGTTGATGCCACCCATGATCCCAAGCGCTTCATGGGCGATTTCATCGCGACGCAAGTCGATGACTTCTTCTTTGGCATACTGATATGTATCGAACAGCCAGTATAAACCAAGAAGATACGCACCTCCAGCAGCCCAAACCCACCAGAGCCGGGTCCACCAAAAGAAATTGACCCCTTTCAGATACCCAAGAAACAACGGAGGATCACCCAATGGCGTGAGCAGGCCACCCATGTTACTGACTGCAAGGATGAAGAACACGAATGTGTGCATCTTCCGACGCCGCTCTTCATTCGCCCGTAACAGTGGGTACAAGCAAATCATGCTAGCACCGGTAGTGCCTACAAGGCTTGCGAGTAAAAAACCACTTCCCAGTATTGCCGTGTTGGTAGACGGCTTGGCTTTGAGATTTCCCTTAATGTGAATCCCCCCAGCAACGATGAAAAGCGCCGCCAATAAGCTCACAAACTGGAAATATTCAATGCCTGTGTGAACGAGATTTTCTACATCGAAAAGGGTCAATGCGACGAGAACCGGAAGCGCGAGCACGCCTACCACTTTCGCTTTGTTCGTATTGTGCTCCCACCAATGAGACGTTGCACGGATGAGGGGAAATGTCGCTATGCTGAGTAGGGTCAGCGCAAAGGGAACACATAATGCCCAATGCGGCTCCCACCCAGTACCATGACTCTCGTGTTCTCCAGCGTAAACTACCCTGGGAAGCAAAACGATTGCCCCCGATACCACCACAAAATTTCGACGCATGTTGTACCTCCCAATTCAAAAAAAGTATGTAACCGACGTTGTGAAGAATCAGATCCCTCCCCCTGCGAGCAAACGCAGAAAAAGGATGGCAGTATAGTGATTTGACGCGTGACAACAAGGGTGTAAAAGGGCTATTCGTGATGTTCGGCATCACCTACATTACCGAGACAGCGCAATGCAAAAGTGCATGAACACGCAAACATGCGACGCGCATATAAAAAAACCAACGACGAGAAGAAGGAAGCAAAAGTTTCATCGATAAATCTCCAATACTTTTCGAGGGGATGAGGATCCGCTTTTGATCGCAATACATGTGCGACGTATATCCAATTCTTGTGCGAGAAATCGGATCAATTCTCTGTTTGCCTTCCCGCCTTCGGGAGCCGCAGCAATGGCGATCTTCACAGTGCCATCCTCCATGATACTTTTCATCTGATTTCTTTGTGCGTTGGGATGGATCTTCACTGTGATAGTAACCATTCCATGATCGGCCAATTCTTTCTTCCACATTTCGACCATTTACTGCAATTGTGATCGTCGCCACTCTTCAATCTTTTTATGATTCCCCGAAAGCAGCACATCCGGAACTTTCATACCGCGAAATTCCGAAGGTTTGGTGTAATGCGGATATTCACGTTTTCGATTGAGTGACTTGGAAAAACTCTCTTCATGCGCCGATCATGGAATGGT
>CAZEUQ010000083.1:0-4282 GCA_964515125.1 uncultured Candidatus Peribacteria bacterium | reverse complement strand
AGTGTGCGGAGAGATCCTTTTACAACGCCACCACGTTCGGAGAGAATGAGGGAAAAACGCATACCCGGAATGGCATTCACATAGTCGATAGCGCCCGTGAGTTCACTATAATCGGCACCCGTTGCGCGGAAATCTCCTTCCGTAAGCGCAGCGATGGCACCTCCCTCTGGCGTTAACGAAATATTTTCAAGGACACGGCCCCACAATTTAAGCGTCGAAAGTTTGGCTGTGCGGAACACGTGCTGAACGATAGCTTGTTGGCGTGCACCACTGCGAAGAAGGCGTGCAACAATGCGATACACCTCGGGCGTCGTATTACTGTGGAGGAGACCACCAGTATCTGTGTACACGCCTGTAAGAAGGAGGGTTGCCACGTCATCCGTCAGTTCCCATTTGGCACTATCTGCAAACAGGACAACAATCTCACACGTAGAGGCAGCCTCCGGGACAATGATGTTCACACCGGCAAAGCGGGGGTTAGTCGGATGATGATCAAAACAGACAGACGGGAAGGAGCCGTCGAACAATTGTGGAAAGGATGTATCGAACCCAAGGAGCTTCGCCTCCGCGGCATCCAAAAAGACAAAAGCATCTCCCAAAGCAGGCTGAAGATCCTGCCGAATACCCAGCGCGCCCGGTAAAAATGCAAATGTCTCCGGAGCGGGGTCCATGCAATACCTAGAAACAGGCGTATCGGGATATGCAGCCTCGAGGAGCGATGCAATGCCAAGTAAAGACCCAATCGCATCGCCATCCGGGTTTCTGTGGCACACGCACTTGATCCGCTGTGCCTTTCCAAAGACATCAAGTGCCGAACGGACGAGTGCTGCTTCGAGCATAGGAGGCAGAGTCTATGGAGAAAGTACCCTCTTGCTCAATGCTTTGATCTTGCAAAAGAGTGTCTCTATGACATGACTATCAACCGCACCGCTTCGTCGGTGCGGACCGCGTCCGCGAAGGGACGCTGCTTATCCTGATGAAGCCACATCCTCACTTAAGCAATTCATCCAGCCTGTTCCCGCGCTCTGTCCGCTCATCCACCAAAAACTGCAGAGTGGGTACATGATGTGCACTAAGGCGCTTTGCAAGAACTGCGCGAAGTTCCCCCTTCCTCTTGGCAAGGATCTTTGTTGCACGAAGAGGATCCTTGAGCGCAGAAACGTACACCTTCGCAAAAGAAAGATCGGAGCTCACGACCACATCCGTAATACTCACAATGCCGCACTCATCGAGTGGGATCTGCCGTGCAAGCTCCGCAGCCGCAGTGCGGATGAAGGAAGCGGCCATGGAAGGGCGGTGGGAAGGCATGCGAGAGAGAAAATGACAAAGGCCAATGGCCAAATGACAAGGAAATTGTAAAGATCAACCTCAAAAGCACAATCTTTTATCCTTTCTCTTTTCGATGTTGAAATTTCTTTGGCATTTGGTATTTGGCATTTCTTCCCTGATACTTCTTTCATGCCCAGCCCACTCCATATCATTTTTTGCGGCACTCCCCCCATTGCCGTCCCGACACTCAAGGCGCTCCACGATGATCCCCGCTTCGCGGTCGACCTTGTCATCACGCAGCCCGATAGACCTGTGGGGCGCAAGAAGGAGATCACACCGCCCGCTCTCAAGGTCGCTGCGGAAGCATTCAAGCTGCCTGTTTTCCAACCAGAGAGCCTGAACAAAGAGTGGCATGCGTTCCAGACATCTCACCCGGACATTCTCCGACCAGATTTTCTTGTCGTCATTGCCTATGGCCAGATTCTTTCGCAAGAGCTGCTCAACCTTCCGACCATCGCATCGATCAATGTGCATGCATCACTTCTGCCACAGTACCGGGGCGCCTCGCCTGTGCAACACGTCATTCTGCATGGAGACCGTGAATCGGGAATCACGATACAAAAGATGGTGCAGAAGCTGGATGCCGGGCCAATTCTCGCACAAGAATCGATCACGCTTGATCACCGTGAAACAACATCGTCGCTCCTGGAAAAATGTGCGGCACTGAGTGCATCGCTTGTCCCCAGGACCCTCCTGGCCCCTCTCGCTCCCGTTGAACAGGATCATTCCAAGGCAACCTTCTGCGCAAAACTCTCCCGTGCAGATGGCCTAATAGATCCACAAGAAATGACAGCCGAAGAGATTGATCGCCGTGTACGCGCACTGAATCCATGGCCCGGGGTTACATGGCAGAATGCAAAGATTCTGGAAACAAGTCTCGCGTTGTCCGAAGATGCATATGATCTCTCTTGTAGGGATGCATCTCATCTTTTCATTACGAAGATCCAACCCGCAGGCGGAAAAACCATGAGCGGTGCGGAGTATGAGCGCGGAAGGAAGAAATAAGATATAATCCCGTCCATGACACGACGACGATCATTTCCCCCGATGATCCTGGCAGGTGTTTTTTTGGTGATGATCACCCTTCATGCGTACGCAGCCGAAACCGATACAGACGGAGATGGTCTTCCAGATGCCGTAGAAGATGCAAATGGAAACACCATTGTGGATGAAGGCGAAACAAATCCGTTTGATGCCGATACCGATGGCGGCGGTGAATCCGATGGATCGGAAATTACAGGCAGTAGAAATCCGCACGATCTGACCGACGACCTCACGCACGATGCCGACGGAGACGGATGGGTAAACGGAACGGAAAAGCTGTACGGAACGGACCCCCTGAAGAAAGACACTGATGGAGACTTGGTCATCGATCCGAAAGATGCCTTTCCATTGGATCCCACCAGCGGACGCGATGACAACAAGAACGGCCTGCCGGACGAATGGGAAGAAAAGTACGGGCTCGGGAGCAATGCCTCACCTACCGATGACCCCGATGGCGACGGCATGACGAACCTACAGGAATTTCAAAACGGGACGGATCCCATGAGTGCAGATACGGACGGTGACGGATTGATCGATACCGAGGAAGTGGCAGACGGAACGAACCCCCGCGAGAACGCATGTCTTTCCTTTGGACCCATCACGCCCGAATTTGACGATATGAATGGCCACTGGAGCCGCACCGTGGTCTCGCGGCTTACACGCACACGTGTGCAGCCTGCCGATGCGCCCATCGTAAAAGGCTACCTCTCCCCTGCAGGAACAGGTGCGCTCTTTTTACCTGACCGCGCGGTCACCCGCTTTGAGTTTTTGAAGATGGTCCTTGCAAGCACATGCATTCCACTGGCAACTGCAAGGAATGACGATATCCATTTTTCTGATGTGACACTCGCGAAGGACGAACTGGATGAACGAAGCGCCGTGATCATCACCGCCGTCGAGAAAAAGATTGCGACAGGATACGAGAACAGGACATTCAAGCCCGATGCACCGGTCAACCGCGCAGAAGCAGTGGCCATTCTGATGCGCGCAGCACGGTTGGATGCGCCGAAGGAAGCCGCCAACATCACGCGGTTGTTCCCAGACATCGACGAAAAGGCATGGTACAAATCCCCTCTTTCCGTCGCTGTGTGGCGGGAAATTGTGAAAGGATACGATGATGGCAAGTTCCATCCCGAACGTTCCATCACACGCGCAGAAGCCGCGAAGATTATTTATCTCACGATGATGATGAATCCATGGGTAAACGGCTATGTGTTACCAGAATTGTGAGATGATTGAGGAGCATATTTGAAAATTCGAAGCCCGCCTGCCGGACGGGCAGGTATGAAATTCAAAAAAGCACGAATTCCTTTTCTTTCGGATATCGTGCTTCGGATTTCGCCTGTCCTCCATAGCCTTGGCGACGGAGGGTGCTTAAATTTTTGATTGCATCTCCTGCAGAGCCTCAATAATCTTCGGAAGATCTTCGACATCGAACATGATGGTCGACTTTTGTCCGCCACGGGATTTTTCGGACATTTTGAAGAACTTGCCCTGACCAGATTGTTTTAGGTCGATGTAGAACGTGCGCTGTCGCGCGCGGACAGTCACAGAGTGAATCTCCTGTGCAAAGCGTCCATCTCCGCCGCTGCGACTACCACCACCGTGTGAACGCGGAGGTGATGCATGTGCAGAGGTTGGCGATGTCGCCAAGGGATCTTCGCTACCTGTTGGATCGGTCAGATCCGCCATAGGGTCAAACATAAAAGAAGAGAGAAAAAAGTAGAATGGCACCCGTCCTGACCCGTCCTTCAAGCGTGGAAACTCGTTTGCTTTCAGTCGATTCCGGTGGATGATGACGTAAGGATAGCAGAAATGAACAGTAGAAGACAATTTGTTGATGAAGCTCATCCAATGGAGCCGGGGGCAACGAGCCCGTGCTCGTTGCGCGAGCCCTCTGGGCTCGCTT
>CAZEUQ010000082.1:0-4310 GCA_964515125.1 uncultured Candidatus Peribacteria bacterium | reverse complement strand
TGTAGCTGGTGTGGATGTTCGCGGCCAGCTGGTCCTCTGCCTTAATGCGCCCAATGGAATCGGCGTTCGATTCATATCGCTTGTCGAAACTCAAAATTTCCAACTCCTTCGTGAGAGGCGAATAGAAGTAATGAGCATAAATGGGAACACCCACAATATATTCTTGAATGGCATAATCTTTTTCTTCGTCGGGATTTTTCTTCGCCATCACTTCATGAAATTGCTGTGGTGTCCTCGCAATGAAGTAGCCGAATCCTCCTCCCGCGCCGTGAAATTTCACGATGACGGGTCGATCGATCTCTTCGGGATTCGTAAGGAGGCGAGGCATCTTAATATCGGCTTTGGTAAGCCACTCTCGTTCCATGGTACGGTTCGACTCCCATTCCAAAATTCCCTTCGTTCCGAAATATTTTGCTTTCATGCGGGCTACGCGTTCGGGCCCCATGTAGGCAATGAAGGAACCGTGCGGAATGAGGATGGCATTGCGCTTCGCGAGCATGGCATCAAATGCATCATTCCACTCACTCCAATCATTCAAGATGATGATCTCGTCAGCAACGCCATAACTTTTATAGGGGTATTCCGTTCCTTTCTTACAAATCACAAGATTTTTTACACCTTCGTCACGCGCACCCTTCAGGATCTGCAACGCAGAGTGACTTCCGATGGTTGCAATCGTGATGCCTTGTGCAGCCGACGATGACTTCTTTGCACTCATTGGTATTTTGGGGATTGTACGTGAGCGAGGTTAAGAAGGCAATAAGATCGAAAAGGACCAACACGGGGGAGCGCAGGTGTGCACACCTGCGCTACTTATATCAAAGAGCCAAAGAACCAATTATTTTCTCTTTTTGATTTTTATTATTGTTTGGTTCTTGGGTTCTTGGTTCTTTCAGGGTGTTCCCGTACACTCGTGCCACGTCTGGTGCCGTCGCCAAGCAGTAAGGCAGGGGTCTGCAAAACCCCCATACGCGGGTGCAATTCCCGCCGGCACCTCCACGAAGTACGCACTCACTTCGTTCGTACGACTTCATGGCAAGCCACATACACCGCCTTTTAGTGTACTTCGTGTCCTGTAGTCGCACAAAGTGCGTACTACGGGACTTTTGCTATAATCACCTGCTATGTTCATTGTCTACGTACTTCGCAGTGACCTTAATAGTCAGCTATATGTGGGTTACACGACCGACTTGAAACATCGTCTCGCGACTCACAACAAAGGAAATGTGATATCCACGAAATCTAAAAGACCATGGAAACTCATTTTTGCGGAAGTATATACTTCTCAAAATGATGCACTGCGACGAGAAAAATATTTCAAAACAACCCAAGGGAAGATTGCATTAAAGCATATGCTTAGAGAAACCCTAAAATTGAATTAGGGGACATCCCATGGACTGATAGATTCTTTTTCGTATAATGCGCCGCTATGTATCCTGATCAAGACATATCTCGCTATGAGAAAGCGGCAATGCGCGCAGAGTTGCATGAGAAATTGGGGGCACATCTCAATAGATCACAACAGGAATCGTGGGAAGATTGTGATGCAAACGATCTCAAAATCGGACTCTTTCAACGTAGAGATGGTTCACCATATGTGCGAATGAGCTTAGCAAATCAGCTATGGCATCAGGGAGAATTCATACACGCATGGACCGTCGATGCATTCTTCCCAAGAGCAGGTCTTATCACAGCATCAATCAACGCATGCAGTATGGAAATTAGACGTTCCCTTGCGCATCACGTTTTATACAAATATGTACAAAAGCAGCATCGAAAAAGTGATGATGTATTCACTGCACAGACATGTGAAGAAGTTGATAGTGTGGTAGGCAGCATCGCCAACGGAACAATGGACTACTTGGAAATTCCTACAGGGAAAACTCCGGAAAATCCCGCTTCTTTTCTACCTCCTTCCCTTCAAGATGTGATCTTCAATGCCTTCTATGCTGCACTCACTGACAGGGATCGATCGGTAATCGACAACTTAGTTTATCCTTCTGATTTGAGGGTTGGGATAGTGTGCAACGAGTGTGTAACAGATACTCGGGGATACGTTCATGCAACATCCGATTATAAGATTCCAGATCCATTGTTGCCAAACAGAATCACTACCGTATGTACTGCCCACACTGATGAAAACAGTACAAATACCGGACATATCATTTTCGCAAAGGTGTTGCGACAACTTCAGCAATCGCAACGTGAGAATCTTGCCGAAATATTACATAGATGCTGGATAGAGCGAGCAAAGAAAAATTTTGAAAATGGACATCAAGATCCAAGAAAGATGATGCAATGCGAAAAGGCTTTTGCACATCATGCGTGGAATATCGCCATTGGTAATGTGAGTATTTGATGTACTTTCCACTCAAATTCGCATGATTGCCGTTACGATGCTGATCAATTTTAAAAAAACCTCGAAGGGACCTCTCTGATATGAGTGATCCTCCTACTTCTTCTCCGTCGCCGGATCCACAAACGTCACATTCTTGAGAATCGTGAGCACTTGCGCCTCGGACGCATCATCCACAGAAAGAGGCATGGAACCGGTAAAAGTGAATCCTTCTTTCTCTTTCGTCAGGCTGATTTGATAGTAGCGACGGATAGGCTTATCGGCGATGGGCCGTGCGGAAAAAACGTGGATCACCGCGGCATTGCCATCAATTTTGACGGCCTGTTTATCTCGCTTTTGGTAATCTGGAAGCACCGAGACTGCGACGATATTCGCCTCGCCGTAATCGCTTGATGTCATATCCTGCGCGAGAGGTTCTTTGGTCACGGTGATCGTATCAAATTGCCCATCACGAGGTTCCGTAGATTGAAATGCCGCAACAGTTTCTTCCGGTGCCCCTTGATCTCGCAAAACAGTGGATGTGAGTGGCTTCCATCCTGTCGGCAGGCATGTGCCGAGTTTCAGTTCATCGTTCCAGTAATTCTGGTCACACGATGCCGTCGATGAACCTCCACCGCTGCATGCAGCAAGAGTAAGTGCGAGGAGGGGGAGAATCCATGCACGGCGCATGGCAAGGATCATATCAGGATGAGGAAGCAGGTGAAAGAGAATCGCAAAGCGACAAATGGATGACTGAAGGGTTTGAGGGATACTCTCTTCTCGCTCGTAGCTCGCGCCTCGAAGCTGTTCAGCCGCTCTATTGACACTCTCTAAAATCATTCTCTGATATTACCCCAGACCATTGAAGAAACGCCTTAAAACTGCTATAATGACTAGATTTATGCGAAAACTCCTTTCCTTCACCGCTCTCCTCGCGCTCGTCGTGCCGTTCATGCTGACCGCACAAACGGTTTCGTGTTCCGTGAGTGCCATGGACTCCGTTGCAGGACTTGGAACCGAAATTCGTGTGCATGGGTGTGATGCAAACGTTGCAATGCCTCTCACGATTGCAGGACCAAACGGAACATCTATCACAGTATCTGTGACCACGAATGCATCCGGTGAAGGGAAGGTGATGATGGACGGAAGCAAACTGAAGCACGCAGGGTCCTACACAGTAAGCTCTCTTGTTGCGCAGGCATCTTTCACCGTTTTGGCGGGTGCGCCAGATTTTTCTCTGTCGACACTGGAATCCGATAGAATGCAGATTGCAAGCGATGGAAATGATACCGCGCTCATCACGGCAACGGTGACAGATGCATATGGCAATCCCCTGTCGGGCAGGCCGCTGGCACTGTTAAGTTCACGCGATGATGACATCCACGCGCTCATGAAAGAAACGGATGAACGAGGGACGATGCAATGGGAAGTCAGCTCCCAAGCAAGCGGTATTTCACAGCTCTCTGCGTATGACATCCTTACGGCGCAAGCACTTCGTGACCGCATTTCCCTTCGAAGCGGCAACGGAACAAGCTCCACGATGCAGGCTGCACTGACAGGAAACGAACAAGGCGGCGACTTTGGTTCGCTCGATCACTTCGATGTGACCATTGCCGATGGATCTTCAACTGTTCGTTCGAACGAAGACGTGAACATGCGCATCGTTGCACGCGACAGTGCCAATAACATTGTGGAAAGTTACGCAGGAACCGTGATTGTCAGTTCTACAGATCCCGATGCAAAACTGCCTGGCCGCGGCCAGATTACATTCCGCCCTGCAGAACTTGGCATGAAAACAATTTCCCTTGGCCTTACATTCATGACGCCTGGTCAGCAAACGCTGACGATTGAAGACAGTGAGAATCAGGATGCAAGTGGACATGTAAGCATCAATGTGAGTGGGGGTACTGGCCAAAGCGGTGATATTCAAATTCTGGATCCTCCATATGGGTCCCGCGTGAGCAAGACAACCATT
>CAZEUQ010000081.1:0-4468 GCA_964515125.1 uncultured Candidatus Peribacteria bacterium | reverse complement strand
CCAAAACTTAAGGCAATGGCATCGGGTTTTGTTTTCTCAATCACGCGTGTCACATACTCTGGCGTGACAGGAAGAAAGTAGACTTCATCGGCAATGCCTTCACTCGTCTGGTTTGTGGCAATGTTGGGATTGATGAGAATCACACGTTTTCCTTCTTCCTTAAACGCTTTAATCGCTTGGCTTCCCGAGTAATCGAACTCACCGGCTTCTCCAATCTTGAGCGCACCGGAACCCAGGAGAAGAATCGTTTTGCATGAGGAAATACCCGACCCCGCGTTCACGGAGGCCGGAGGCTGTTTCTTTGCGGCGGTCATGTCCGGTGCAGGGTAACAGGGAAAACCGTGAGTGGCTAGTGGGCCTCCTCAAACATCGATTTTTCTGCTATAATACTAGGAAAACTCACATCCATGACGTCCGACCGAATCCGCCTGTATCCGGCCACCATTCTGCTGTGTTCTATGGCAGGAAGTATCCTCTCTCCTGTCTCGGGATGGGTGAAAACAGCTCCCTACCAGCAGGAGGTCTTGGTGACGGCCTATTACTCACCCGAACCTGACCAATGTTGCTATTTCCGTGGGAGTTACGAGGATGAAATCATCTTTAACGGAGAAGGGACCCATGGTGCAGATAAAACACCTGTGTACGAAGGCATGCTCGCCGCACCCAAAGAAATTCCCTTTGGAACACGCATCAACTTGCCTGGCATTGGCGTGGGCACCGTCCACGATCGTGGTGGATGGATCAACATGGTGGATGATGGCAATGCATCCATCGCGCATATTGACATCTGGGTAGGACGCGGCGAAGAAGGACTTGCTCGAGCACTTGCATGGGGAAGCAAACGGATGACGGCAACCATCTATCCTGCCGGAACAGATCTCCCCGATGAATCCATCGTATTGAATAGTCTTCCTGCACCCAGTTCTGCACTGAACATCGCGAAGAGTGAAGAGCCATCATCGTTGCTGCTGGCAGCATCTTCCTTCAATGATCACTCTGCATCGGTACGACTACTGCAGGACACGCTGCAGGATCTTGGATATGTAGGTCGCTCTTCTACGGGTCGGTTTGGAGAGGAAACAAAAGCTGCACTTGCGATGTTCCAGAAGGATCACGACATCACAGGTGACGGATCCATTGCCGATGATGTCACGCGTGCACGACTGATGGCCGCACTGCAACTGAAAGATCGTCTTCCCCCGGACTTTGGCGAACTCTCCCTTGGTACAAGCGGTGCCCCGGTGCAACGCGCGCAAGGTGTTCTTCGTTTTCTGGGTGACTACAAAGGCCGAACGACGGGAATGTTTGATAATCGCATGCAGGATGCCGTGATTAAATTTCAGCTACGCACCCATGTGATTGATGATGTACACACACCGGGTGCAGGCCGCATTGGGCCAAAAACAAAAGCAGCCATCATTACGGCATGGCGCATCAAGCGTGCAAAGAGCATGGCATCACCCATCTTTCTTGCCATGCAGGTAACAAAGATCGTTCTGGAAAAACATCTTCCCATGCAAAATCTTATGCTTGGCAGCACCGGAGATGACGTAAAACGATTACAGCGTTTGCTTCTTCGGAAAGGACTTCTTACATCGCAGGACATCACAGGGACTTTCGGGGAAAAAACAGAGAAAGCCGTGGAAGCAATGCAGCTTCAGGAAAACATCATCACGACGATGCATGATCATGGAGCCGGTGTTGTGGGCCCCATGACACGAAAGTCTTTGGAACAGTTTGCTGTGCAGGATGCCATCAGACTTGTGCGGTCGAAGGGGCTTTCTTATCTGTAATAGAGATATATAGGAGGAACGGGATGCTTCCCGCGGCGCACGAAGTCCGCCTTCGCGGACTACGGACGGGCAGCCAAGATCCAAACCAGCGCAGGTGTGCACACCTGCGCTCCCCGAAAATAGATGGCAATTCTTACTCGTCGCGGGTAGCCATTCGGCCCTGAAGGCCCTCAGGCCCTGAACGGGGCAACCCGCTCTGGTGTTCTGTAAATGCCTTCTTCTACTTCTGTGGTGGTGCTCTTTCTCCTGTATACTTTCTCTACTATGCGTCGTCTATTTCTCCTCTCCTGCGCTTTTCTTGCGTGTATCCCTTTTGCTTCGGCGGAAGAAACGCCTCTTTCCCGTCGCGATGCCTTCATCATGATGTGGCAAACCATCAAACGTCCTGCGGATCCTGCAACAAAGCAACGCTACGATGATGTGAAACCGGGAGATCCTGGCTTTTTAGAAATTTCCTTCGGGCAACGACGGAATATCCTCCCAAATGATATCGACAATTTTCGCCCGGATGATCCGCTCATCATGAGCGATGCACTTCTCTGGCTCTTTCGAACGCGCAACATCGAATATATCGACCCTGAGAGTTGGGAAGGAGTGGGGGAGATCATCGATCCGGAAGACGTTCCGTTTGTCCTCAAGAAATATCCCATCACCGCACAGTCGATGGACAGTACCCTCACAAAAGATGAGCTTTCGGCCATGATGATAGATCTCGATACAAAACTGAAAACGGAAGACCACGAAGTGAGTTTGTATTCCGAAAAATTCCAGGGAAAGGGGACTGCTTTTGGCGAATCGTTTGATATGAACCAGCTCACTGCCGCACACAGGAGCTTCCCCGGTAATACCCTCGTGAAAGTGACGAACGTTGCAAACGGAAAGAGCGTCATTGTGCGTATTAACGATCGCGGTCCGTATATGCCGAAAGGCAGATACCGAAATATGGACATGAGTCTTGCATCATTTCTTATGATCTCCCCGCGTGAAGTAGGACACATTCGCGCAACGTTTGAGCGTCTTGGGGATGTGTCTCTTGTGGATACATCGGGCATTACTTCTTCTTCTTCTTCTTCTTCACAATCATCGGTTCACTCCTGTTCTGCGAAAGCGGAACGTCGCATACAACAACGGCTGGGCTCCATGACCACGCTCACAAGAGGCGTTCCGTCGTTTGTACGAACGGGAGTGCCGGTTGTCCTTACATCGAAACGATTCTTTTTCGTCGATACCGTGACGTACCCCACAGGCGAGGTGAAGGCCATACGGCAGTGGATTACTCCCAAAGAAGAAACATTCACGTTTACGACGAATATCCCTGGAACGTACGTCTTCGCACTGCGAGCAAAGGGTGGGAAGACGCGTCTGATGACGATGCAGGTGGGGGAATGCAGATAAGGGTTTTATTTGTTTATTAGTTGATTGGTTATTGGTTGTCTCATTTTCTGGAAAACCAGAGCGGGTCTTCCCACCCGCGGAGGTCAAAATGAAAAAGTTGAATGTTGATTGGATCCTCACCTAAAAAACGCCCCCGGTGAGGAGGGCGTTTCCCTGAAGATCAAAGTGATTATCGACTTATTTCGATAACAGGAGTTGGAGGTGTCGATCCACCTGCACCTTCTCCTTCTGCATTACAGGCGCGAATGATAATGGCACCGCCTTGTTCATTGATCGCGTAGCGAGTTCCTGCTGCATTTCCTCCTCTTGGATCCTGAGGAATAGCTTTAATGTATTGGGGAACAAGTCCAGTCAATCCAGCAAGGTTCATACAACCACCTGCGGTTGTGTCATTCGTGCTTCCATTGCATGCAATGTTACAGCCTGTAGTTGCTGTTCCAATTTGTTGCCAAGTTGAGGCATTTCCGTCAGAAACTGCGGCAGGAGTATTTCCAGCTGTAATAATGTCAGTTCTCCAAAGCTGAAGGCCAGAGGCCAATGCAGTGGCATCCTGATTTCGACGTGAGTTACGGCTTGTATTCAATCGTTTCGCTGGATCGATCGCAACGAAGACCGCAGCGACGATGATCGCGATGATCGCAATGACGATGATGAGTTCAATGAGCGTGAAGCCGCGACGCTTTGAACCCATAGAAAGAGGGGAAGTCATACGGAAAGGGGGGGGAGAATGAAGAGGGGGAAAACGATATCTATGAAATTCTACCGATATGTCACGATGGAAGGCAAGAGCGATTCGTTTCCTTCCGGTTCTGGCGAACATGCGCCAACTTCCAGTTGTTTCTCTTTGTAGCGGACATAATAGAGCGTTCTTCCGTCGGTGGCTTTGGGATCCTTCGGCATCGAGACAAGTTCATGATTGATCAGGGCGGAAAGATTGATGCATCCTTCTATTCCTCCTGCGGCAGGACAAATTGTTGTTGTGCAGTCTGTGGTGCCGTCTGTCACGATCAGTTTCGCACGGTCATCAATGCCGGTTGGCAATGTTCCTTCATCTTCACGATGAAGAATGATGGCATTTGCAATTGCTTCGATGTCCAGCATGCGCCGCGCATTCCTCCCCGCTGCAATCTTCTCACCCGGTTTTAAGAGGACGAAGACTGTGGAAAAAAGAAGGCCGAGAATGCCAAGAACGACGATGAGTTCCACGAGGGTGAAGGCGAAGCGTTTCATGTTTGCATCATAGCAGTGGATTGTTTAATGGTTTATTCGTTTTTCGTTTC
>CAZEUQ010000080.1:0-4519 GCA_964515125.1 uncultured Candidatus Peribacteria bacterium | reverse complement strand
CATCCTTGGGGCGTATCCGCCTGGAAGCTGCAAAGCGTTTCCACTTGATCGACACATCCGTCCATTCGCTCTTCTGGGTAACAAACTTCCCGATGTTTGAAAAAGAGGACGATGGCTCCCTCACATTCTCGCATCATCCCTTCACAAGTCCCAATCTCGAAGAATGGAAGAAGCGGAAAGAGAATCCGCTTGCCGTGCATTCCATCTGTTACGATCTTGTACTAGATGGCTACGAACTGGGCTCGGGCTCCATCCGCATTCACGATCCAGCCCTCCAGCAAGAGGTTTTTGACATGCTGGGCATCAGTAAAGAAGACAGCCAAAAGCGCTTTGGTCACATGCTCCGTGCATTCCAGTATGGCGCTCCACCACACGGTGGGTTTGCCTATGGCATCGACCGTGTCGTGATGATTCTTGCGGGAGAACCAAACATCCGTGAAGTCACGCCCTTCCCGAAAGATCAAAAAGCGAAGGATTTGATGTTGGGTGCTCCATCGATGATTCCCGAGAAACAGTTGAAGGAGTTGGGAATAAAAATCCTCTAGCACTACCAGAGCGGGCGTTCCGCCTGCGGCGTTGTGTGGAGATGGGAAGATAGAAAACAAAAGCCAGAGCGGGGCTTCGCCCCGCGGTGCAGAAGGCAGAAATGGGAATTCTCGTACCATCCTTTTTCTGCTATAATAAGAGGAATGCCGGACAATACCCCATCACCGGAGGATGAACAAAACAGGCAGAAGAAAATTCGCTCCGATATTGAGCGTGCAAGTGGCCGTGCAAAGGAATATTACGAAGCGCAGCAGGAAAAACGTGAGGAGCGAAAACGGGAATCCAACACCGTCAAACAGCGCGAAGAAGGTGCTGTGCTGGAGTCCGTGCAAAAAACACGCGAACGTGAGAAGCAGGAAAGAGAATGGAAGAAGAAAGAAAAGGAGCGTCTGAAGGAGCTCGAAGAAGAACGAAAGCGCCGTGAAGCGGAGCAGAAGCATCAGGAAGAATTGAAGGCACTGGTCCAGGAACAGGAAAAGGAACATCAAAAGTATATGAAGGACCTGAATGAGATGGGGCGCATAAAGTATGAAATGGAGCGAAGAAAATCACTGGAACATCAACGTCAGGTTCAGGCACGTCACGACATCGATGCATGGCTTCTCTCTGAACGAGGTCGCATTGAGGAAGATGCGCGAACAGAAATGATTGTGGCAGATACCGAAGAGCAACAGCAGAAGGTTGTACTCAAACAGAAGACGGATCAAAAACTGCGCGACAGCGAAAAGCAATTCCGCTCGGCGCAGACGGAGGCAGAAGGACAACTGCGTCAGGCTACTCTGAGCGCCGAGGAGCGCAAGAGAGAGGCGCAGACGGAGGTTTCTCGCTTGAAAAAGGCCCCTCTGGAAACCATCCATAAACTGAATGCAAATGCGTCCGTCGAAGCGCGCAATTTGCAACGCAACGCAGAGCAGGCACTCTCCAAGGCAAAGTTGGAGGCCGAAGGGCAGCTTCGTGCGCGGAGGAGTGCCATAGAAGCAGAAGCACGGGCAGAGACTACTCGCATAGAGGCGGAGACTCGCAAGAAGAAAGCAGAGATTGACCTTCTCAAGCGTCAAAAACTCCACGAGGCCGAGCGTGAGGCGTCGCGTAGGCGGGTCGAGGCAGGGCTATGATAGAAGACAGAAGACAGCATAGAGCTGTAGACTTTGATTAGGCCGGGGTGGCGCCCACCTTCGTCCACCTTCGCCCTGCGGGGACTACGGTGGATCTACGGCGGGCTTATCGGAGATAATAGCACTATCATAGTTATGAGACATCATCGCTTAGCCGGGGTGGCGAAATGGCAGACGCAGTAGCCTTAGGAGCTACCGGGAGCAATCCCATGGAGGTTCAAGTCCTCTCCCCGGCACCATTCGTCGCAGGCTCCTCATGGCAAGCCACTCGACTATTTCCCCAATGCCTTTTTCGCACTATCAGGCAATTCAATCGGATTGGGCAGTGTGGTTGCTTTACTATCCATCGGTGATGGCGTAATGATCGAACGATATACATCTTTCTGTCTATAGAACGAACTCCCTTCCATTATTTTCTGCACATTCTTTGGCAGCTTCTCAATCTGTTCATCATTCGGGAAGCCGATGCTGTACGTTTCTGCGTCCGTACCTTCAATGAAGGCCTCAAGAACATCACGTTGTTCTTTCGAGAGGTTCTCCAATGTTTCTTTTGGCAACGCATCAAGCTGCTTCTTGAATTCAGCAATGCCATCGCGTAGTTCCTTCAGAACAGCGATGTCATTTTTACGATTTTCAAGCTTGTCCAGAGCATCTTTGTTATCCAAAGTTTTCTTTTCTACGCCTTTTAGTTCTTGCTCTGTTTCTGCGATTTCTGCGTCCAAAGAGCCGCGTGCAGTAGGATCTGCTTTCTCACGCTTGGACTTCAAGATATCCAGCCGTTCTTTCAGATTTTTCTCTTCTTTCGAGAGATCATCTTTTTCCTCTGTAAGACTTTTTTCATCCTTCTGAATACCATCTTCTTTTATGGCGATAAATTCCGTCGCGGTAATGCCAGGCTGTTTTTGCTGCTCAGCACGGTATGCATTGATCAGTCGCGCGCGGCGTGCAGGGCCATGAAGAACATCACGTTGTTCGTTGGATTCAGGTGTTTCTTTCTGATCGGTCGATGAAGGCGCGCTTTCGGAAGGTGATGCCGCTACCTCAGATTGTCCTTCACCCGGCTTCTCCTCACTGCCTCCCGTGATCTTCAGTTCAATGTACTTCATGATCGCTTCTATAAACATGCCAAGACCTTTGTTGCGCTCTGCCGCATCCTGTGAACCCATCAATTTGATTGCATCTTTAAACTGGTCCTGTACAGATTCCGCTGTGAGCGGGGTTTCTTTTGCCTGTTCATCTTTTGTTTGTTCAGGTGATGTCCCTGCGTCCGCTTTTGGTTCCATGGACGGAGGACCGTAATGAAAGTTTGGATCACTGCCATCTCCTTCAAGATCATCTCCTTTTGGAGTTTCTGGCGTACCGCTTCCGGTGCCACCTTCTCCGCCCCCTCTTCCCGGTGCCGGAGATTCGGTATCTACCTTATTTGCAATGTTGACTTCCAATGGCTTACCTGGCTTTGTGCTCTCTATTCTTGTAAATGTGAGCGCATCTTGGCCCGCTACGTATTGAACGAGAATAGATTTTTGATCGTTGATTGCAACAAGTCTGTTTGGTTGATTATTGATGATCTCAGTTTTTGGTGGAGCACCATCAGGTGTCTCACCGGCATCCACCAGATCATTATTGATGCCGTTCATCATTGTATACACCGTTGCATCTTCTTCTCCGACCTGGTGTTGTTTCATGTATGCGAGCATTTCTTGCAATTTTGTGACAGCACTGTTCATTTTTTCCACGTAAGGAGAAGGCTTCTCTTTCTTCTCCACGTGATCTGTTTTTTCATTAACATCCACTACCAGCGCCTCAGCCTCGTTGATGCCATCCTGCTTTTGCTCATGCGTTCCCTCAAGAGATGTACCGCTCATTGGATTATGATCTGCCATGAGCGCTTCTGTTTGTACTTGAGCGAGTCGTTCTTCTGCAGCGGAGTGCTCTTCTTCGGCTGTCAAACCGCCACTTCCCAGAGCCGCAGCGAGACGAATGTTGTTCACATCATCCTGCGCCTGCTTGATCTCTTTCTGGAGCTTAGTACTGTCTTTTTCCGCATCAGCGAGGGCTGTATTGCCAACAGCTTCCACGTCTTCTGGAGCACTATTTGCATCCAACCTTTCGGTTCCCTTCGTATCGGCCGATTCTTTTTTCTCAGGTCCATCACCTTCTACCGCTGGAAGCGGAGGGTTTCCATCTTCCAAGAGATGAATGAGCCGATGCTCTTTGTCCTGAAAGCCGTCGAAGAATGTGTTTGTGTATTTCATGATTGTGATTAGGAAGTAATTTGTTTTTCAAGCTCACTCATCGCGACATTCTCTTCTCCGCGCACTTGTTCTTCGGTCCACTTGAAGGACATATGCCTGTACGTACGGACTTGTTCTTTGAGCTGCGCCATATATGCCTCGTATGCTTCATCGTATTTTGTGAATGCCTTTGCATAGCGTGCCATGCGCGCGGTCTTTGCTTCGCCGTTTTCACTCCCGTATTTTTGTTTCAAGAACGGAAGCTCGTTCGAGAGAAGTTCCGGTTCAATATTTTTCATGATCGCGTCGTAGATGTCGCGACCAGAAGGAATAATCGGTGTTTGAGGGATGGATGTTTGAGGGGACATTGTGTTTTTGT
Source organism: uncultured Candidatus Peribacteria bacterium (assembly GCA_964515125.1). Classification (GTDB taxonomy): domain Bacteria; phylum Patescibacteriota; class Gracilibacteria; order Peribacterales; family Peribacteraceae; genus JALQTW01. The sequence goes on along the minus strand of CAZEUQ010000080.1, from coordinate 245 downwards.
TTTATTCTTTATTATACCTTATTTTCGATTTCTTATCAATGATAGAGAAAATGATTGTAATATTGCTATATTGTTAGCGCAAAACACTGATTTATCACTTGCGCACAAGAGAGCCGTATAACACGATAACAATCGCTTCATGCCCAAAGACTTCTACCAGATCCTCGGCATTTCCCGTTCTGCCTCCTCCTCGGAGATTAAATCGGCATACAGAAAACTGAGTAAGGAATTACACCCCGATAAAC
>CAZEUQ010000079.1:0-4520 GCA_964515125.1 uncultured Candidatus Peribacteria bacterium | reverse complement strand
GGCTGCCACGGAAACACGGAAAAGATTTCTGAGTTTGGAGACAAGAGGGTTTCCTCTGGTGGAGGGCTGTTCAGAACGCTTCGGATGAAGTCGCTCAAGCATTTACGCGAGAGTACTCCACGATGACGGAAGATCAAGATCAATTACGCAACGGCCTGAAGATCGGGATCCTCATCCGAGATATCCACTGTTAGAATCTCTGTTGTTGTTTCCTCAGTCTCGAGAGATTCCATGACATCGCCGTCTTTTGGAAGATGTTGCGTGTCGATTGCCCCAAGATCTCGGAATGCTGCATTGGTAGCGGAAAGCGATGCGAATCCATACACCTTTATCTGTGCCATACCATCATTGATGACAATATTAATGGCATCACGCTGAAGAGTTGAAATATTCCGTAGAGTATTCCGCGCGGTTTCATCATTCTTTGTGAGAGGGTTCTTTGAATCGAGTATGAAGTTTGCATGGAGCTCCGGAAGAGCGGTATGACTGATAAATGGTGTAACTTGGTTATTCATGAGCGGTATTGAAAAATAAAGCCCGATCATTCTACTCAAGAAATAATCTCTGTCAAGTCCTCCTTTCTTGCGAATGTGGAAGCCAAGAAGACAATGTACGTATGCAGTATAACGAGTTAACCGCCGAGGAGGCCGATATCATCGAGCACAAGGGAACAGAGGCGCCGTTTTCGGGTGAGTACGATAATTACTTCGAAAAGGGGACGTACATTTGTAAGAAGTGTAATGCGGAGCTGTATCGTTCGGACGATAAATTCCATTCCGGCTGCGGGTGGCCCAGTTTTGATCAGGAAATTCCGGGAGCCGTGAAGAAACTGCCGGATGCCGACGGCTTTCGAACAGAAATTCAGTGTGCGAATTGCAGCGCACACTTGGGCCATGTCTTTACCGGTGAACATCTTACGGAAAAAAATACGAGGCACTGCGTGAATTCATTGTCGATGCGGTTTATTGCGGAGAAGTAATATTCCTCTTATGAGATGAAGTGTTACTGAAACACGGGACCAGAATAAGTCCGTCATAATGATGATCCTACTTTCTTTCATTCAGGAGGCGGATCTCTCCCCGTTCCAACGGCGTGAGGCTTCTATGGAATCGTGGCGATATTTCTTTGAATGCCGTTTCCAGAATTTGCAGAGGATCCCCATGACTGCAGAGGAGTATGGTACTGGGTTTGGAAATAAACGTTTCGAGGATTGCGATGACGCCAAGCATTCTTCTCTGCACTGCAATGATGCTTTCGACGCCATATACCGTATGATCAGGATTCTTCATATCTAAATCCCAGACGGTCTGATAATTCTCGTCCGATGTGTTTTCCAATGTTCCGAACGATCGTTCACGCAAAGCATAAGACAGAATGAGCCGTACCTTGTGTTGAAGAAGGTCGTTTGCTTCCTCCGTGCTTTCTTGTGTTCTCTGAAAAGGAGAATACGCAATGACGGTTGGTCTTTCCAGAAGGCTGTCTTGAATCGCTACTATGGATGCGCGGACTTGTTCTCGCCCTTCTTCCACTAGTCCGTATTCCGGCAGGCACCCCCGCTCCACGTTACTGATGATCAACTTCTGTTCATTTGGAACGCTCTTTCCATGGCGGAAGGAATAGTACTGATGCTGAAGAGTGTTCAGGTTCATGGAAGTGTACAATCGTGCCACTCCGTTACGATTCCTCAAAGCGAATTTACAGCGAAGTACTTACAAATATGTGGTGCCGACGGAGAGACTCGAACTCTCACATCCGTGAGGATACACGCTCCTGAAGCGTGCGCGTCTACCAATTCCGCCACGTCGGCAAGCCAGACAGAGTCTACGCACGTTTTGGAATTTTGAAAGGTGTAGTCTTGCTGGCAACGAAAGAAAAAGCTACTGTTACTCCCTTTTTATGACTCAAAAAAAGACTCACGCACCGAGCATCACCTGGACGGGGAAAGTGGATCTCTCCGCATCGGAGGACACAGTTGAGAAAAGTTTTGCGGTGGTCATGGGAGGAATAAATCTTTTTCGTGAGAAATTGGATGACCTCATGACGCAATGCACAATCAGAGGAATTACAACAGGAACAATCCGTGTGACACTGCAGGCAGTGTTCGAGGAGCAAGGGACTCCCTCAAAGAAATCAATAGCAAAAAATCCACGCGCTCCATCGAAAAAAAGAGGGAAGTGATCTACTTCTTCGGCGCATCTTCCCACAGCCCGAGTACGTTTCCATCAGGATCGGTCACGTAGGCATAAAACCCCATGCCCATCATATCCACTTTGGGCATCACCACGGTTCCCCCTGCTTTCTCGATCTTGGGAATGTAGTCATCGATGGATGACACGGTGATGGCAAATACCGGGGCTTTCACATGGTCGTTGCGCTTCATGATGCCGCCGTTAATAGCACCGGGCTTGAGCGGCACACGTGTTGTTTCATCCACCGGCGTCGTGCGGACTCCTATATAGGTAGAACCATCGGGCATGGGCCAGTCTTGCAAATCCCAGCCGAACAGCGAGCTATAGAACGTACGTGCTTTCTCGAGGTCATTGACAGGAATTTCAAAGTGAACGAGGGGATCCATAAAGAGTTGAGTAGAGCTAAAAGAGGATGATAGCTTTTTTCCTTTTAGAATCAATGTTGACACGGCCCTTATTTCGGATTGAATAAAGTTCATGATGTACTCGCCACCTGGCTATTGCAAAGTTTCTCTCATGTGTCCTCCCGAAGCGAACTTTATGGAAAGGGGACGTACGATCTGCGAGAATGGCTTCCAGCGCAATGTTGTCGTCATCACGCCGCAGGAATTTGTTATGGAAAATCTACGAGCGGCGATGGAGAGATCTGCAAAGGACATGAAAATCACAGTTTCTATCGATGAAATTCCGTTTCATCTTGATCCCGAAGATCGCAGCTCTCTCCTTGTTGCAGGTAGATCGAAGGTAAGACTTCTTTCCGATTCAAATCTTTTGCTCACGTGTGACCCATCGGAAGAAGCAGTTGCTTTTATCGTCGCATTGGTGCGAGAACACCCTGCAATGCATGCAGTTCTCGCTGATCCTCCGGAGAAATCACTTTCCTTTATGAATGCCATTACTCCCATTCAAGATCTTGCAGGAAAACAAGAGCCCTTCCATCGTGTGGTTGGTGTTTCTTCCAAAGAACATACACACGAGCAGCTGTGTCTTCTCTTCCGTCAAATACTTCTTCCATTTAGCTCACGTGCAGCATAGAGGGTGATAGCTTTTCCACCTCAATCCACGCTATCATGACCGGCAATGAAGTCTCTTCGTTCCTGGATCGACCCGGCAACGCTCATCCTTTTTCTTCTAGCAATCGCTATCTTGTGGAAAGGAGGAAAAACGTTGGAAACCAAGTGGCTGCTTCTTGGCGTTGGCGGTTTCCTCACATTTTCGTGGTACACATGGCGACGCAGCCACCCTGCAGAGCGCATCTATGTTGCCCATCCAAACCTGTGGACACTCCTTCTCCTTTTTCTCGGCTGGACGGTGATGAGTTTTGTCCTCTCCCGTACAAAGAATTACGGATTAGATGAAGTGTTTCAGACGGTCGGTATGGTATTGACCATGTTGTATGTGCTGCGCAGCAGTGATGATGCATCGCGCTTTGTGAATCGTGTGCTCACCTTTCTTGCCGTCCTCACTCTCATCGCTTGTGGAGTCGGCATGGTTGTGTACATCACGCAGCCTGTTTCCCGGTTTACCGGAACATTCTTTGACCCTCGCTTTACAACCGACTATTGGCCGAATGCATGGGCAAATTATCTGCTCCTTGTATGGCCGGCGTTTGCGTATCTGCTTCGCAAAATTCGAAAACTCACTCAATGGTTTGTGGGAAGTGCACTCCTTGGCTTTGTCATTGGTTGTTTATTCTTAAGCTACTCACGGGGAGGTGTCTTAGTCTTCTTTGGACAGGTCATTTTCCTTGCACTCATTTACCTATGGAGTTACCGCGACGACGTTGTTGCAGAGTGGAACCACATGCTCCGGTCGGCAACGGTCATTGTCCTGACCGCTTGCATCACGTTCTATGGTGCCAACGCGCTTCGAAGTCAATTTCATGCCGTCCAGTCGCTCACGGAAAAAGTTACGTTTTCTGCCTCGGAAGGATCTTCCTCCATTACCGAACGTGCGGATTTTTGGAGGCAATCGCTTGTGCTCATCATGGATCATCCCATCGTTGGCTGGGGGCCCTACTCGTTCCGGTTTATCCAACCGCGTCTGCAGAAGAAAATTCTGGAAACCTCGGATCACCCTCACAATATTCTTCTCAAGTATGCGGTCGAGCGCGGGATTCCGGCATTCGTCTTCCTCATTGCGATGCTCTTCCTCATTTGGGCAACGGCATGGAGATTGATGGTTTCCATCTACTGGATTGAAAAGCGACACTCCAGTGATATCGACTGGCTGCCGTTTATCATCGTTTCTACGGTGGGTGTCATCGCACACAATCTCATCGATTTCAATCTTCAGTTTATCGGTATTGCACTTCCATTTGGGCTCTTCCTC
>CAZEUQ010000078.1:0-4594 GCA_964515125.1 uncultured Candidatus Peribacteria bacterium | reverse complement strand
AGCATCCACGACGAGTGTTAACCCCACACCGAGGTTATACGTTTTGATGAGATCCGCATCATCCGCACCGGAATATTTTTTGATAGTCTTGAAGACAGGAAGAATCTTGATCGATGAAGTATCAATCGATGCATCGAGGTTCTTTGGAAGAATACGATTGAGATTCCCTGGGATTCCTCCTCCTGTAATGTGCGCCATGCCGTGGAGGGACGCATCGTCGAAGAGATCTTGAAGCGCCTGGAAATAACAACGATGCGGCGTGAGGATGGCATCTGTGAAGGACATGCTGTCGATCTTTTCTTGCAGGATATCTCGATGATCAGCCATGAGCTTTCGTACCAATGTGTAGCCATTGGTATGGAGTCCGCTGGAAGCAAGTGCCAGGACGCTATCTCCTTCTTGTATTGCCGATCCATCGACGATCTTCTTTTTATCCACGACGCCGATGATGCTTGCGGTGAGAATGTACGTGCCTACGGGAATCACACCTGGTTGCTCCGACGTTTCTCCGCCCGTGAGCGAACACCCCTGTGCTTTGCAGGCATCGGCAATGCCTTTCACGATTCTCGTCACTTTTTCTTTCTCCAACTTTCCACAGATCACGGCATCTTGCACAAAGAGAGGCACTGCACCCATGACGATGATATCGTTAATGAGGTGATTGATCATGTCTTCACATACGCTCTCGATCTTGTCGTTCTGGAATGCGAGCAATTGCTTGCTCCCTGGTTCCTCTGTTTTACAGACAAGAACGGGGTGTTCGTACCCTTGAAAAGCTCCATCAACGAGGGATGCGAACGCACCGAATTGATTCAGCACGCGTGCGTCGCTGGTCTTTAAGCTGTCTGCCATAGCGCGCTTTGTGGCTTCTGCATTGTCGATGTCCACGCCACTGTCTTTGTAGGTTGTCATAAATAGAGTGTAGCGAAAGTTTCAATGTAAAAGAACCGAAGAGCCAAACAAACGCCAATGAAAAATTTAAAAAATCAATTGGTTCTTGGTTCTTTTTTTTGGTTCTTTCAGATCGCTATCGGCTTAATCTTCCTTCCTCCAGACTGCATGGGAGCATCCTCTTTCTTTTCTGTCGCGATGACACTCACCTCTACTTCCTCCCCCTCATTCTTCTCAAACACCTTGTGGCTCTTCTTTTCTGTGGTCGGTTGTGCTTGCACGCCAGAGGTATAGCCACCAACGCTATCACGGACGAGAGCGCCGTTTTCCAGCCGAAGAACGCGCGTCTGGAGTTGGTTCACGATTTCGTCATCGTGTGTTGCAAGGATAACCGTTGCACCGTCGCGGTTTACCTCTTTGAGCAGTTCTAAAATCGCCATGGACTGAACAGGATCGATATTCCCCGTCGGCTCATCGGCAATGATGATCATGGGCTTATGTACCAAAGCACGGGCAATAGCAGCACGGGCGCGTTCCCCGCCGGAAAGCTGGCTGGGGTAGGCCCTTTCACGCCCAGCAAGTCCTACCTTGGCAAGAAGTTCCGTCACACGCTCGCGGATGACGGGTGCGGGGTCTCCGCAGACTTCCATGGCAAAAGCGATGTTGTCATACACGGTACGATCCGACAGTAATTTATAGTCCTGAAATACCACGCCCGTCCTACGACGGTACAACTGCAACACGGGATGTGGAACGCGTGCAAGATTTTGTCCGTCGACTTCAACTGTCCCGGATGTCGGCACTTCGGCGCGGATGAGAAGGTGCACCACCGTGGATTTTCCTGCGCCGCTGGGTCCTGTGATGCACACGAACTCTCCCGGATTCATAGAAAAGCTCACGCCTTGCAGCGCTGTCCTTCCCTTAAATTTTTTCGTGACATCGGAGAAGATGATCATGGTGGATAGGATACAACAAAATCGGAGCGAGTGGTTAGTGAGTAGTAGACAGCCTTACGACTAACCACTAACCACTCCTCACTTCTTTCCGAGCCCCACCACATACACTTCTCTACTGGACGGCCTGCTGGCCTTCACATGTGCAACGCGCACATCACGAAAGAGAGGCTTTATCTCTTTAAGAAAGGCATCAAAATCGGCACCGCGAAAAATTTTCATCACCAATGTACCCCCTAGTTTGAGCCATGTTTTCGCAATCTCCACCACGTGCGTCGAGAGTTCAATGCTGAGCCACTGATCGCGATCTTTAATACCGCTAGTCGATGGCGCAATATCCGAAAGAACGACGTCAAATCGATCAATGCCCGTTTTTCGAAGGATCGATTCCACTGCATCATGATTCTCGATATTACAGAGATATGTTTGGATGCCTTTACCAAGCGGTTCGATAGGCTGGAGATCCAAACCAATGGCTTTCCCCTGCGGTCCAATGCGCTTCTCGACGTACTGCAACCAACTCCCCGGCGCGGCACCGATGTCAAGAATACTGTACCCCTTTTTGATGATTTTGAAACGTTCATCAAGTTCTTGCAATTTGAACACCGATCGTGCTCGATATCCGAGTTCGCGCGCTTTTTGAGCCCATTTATCGTTGGGTGCGTATGCTGGCGTCATCCGCTACATCATACTCGAAGACCTACGGCAAGTGCGAATGCTCGCATTCTCCGTATACTGCGTCAGACATCTTGGGCACCCTCATTTCTCTCTTTCATTTCTTTTTTCGTTGCAGTTCCCCTCTCCTCCTATGCGTACAGCCCGTTCAGCCCGCACATTTAAAGCAACACCCGTCATGATCGTTGCATTCTCCGTCTTCGTAGTCATCGCGAGTGCATTGATTCCGCAGTTCTAAGCTATGCACTTACTCCCTGAAGACTGTATACCAGCGCTTCAAGAAGCGATTAGCGCTATTGATGGCACTCAAGGATGGGAAGAATTGGAAATCGTAGCAAAAAAAGTAAATGCTATAACACAAGAAGTAAATTTGGCAGTTTCTGCTCGAATGAATATTACAGGGCACGACCTCGCATTCATTGTCAAGACAATGGAAACCGTAGCAAATACACTCCAGAAAAAGCTCTCGGAATTTTCCGCTGTTTTTAGGCATCTCCAGAACATCCGAGATCGAGCAGAAGAAATTGCTCTGAGACAATAAGAAGAGGGTGCGTTGGATGAGCTAGACCCTTCGCAACAAGAAATGTGGATGCACAAATCATGGGCGGCGCAGAACTTAGGAAGGATGACAGAGATCGCAAAACGAACATTTCGAAAAAAACGAGCATCATAGGGGGTCCATCTTTGGAACCCCCACTTCCCTCGGGTATCGTCGGTCCGTCGGAGCGATCTTTCGATAGATGAGAAGTTGCCGTTCACCAAATCCTTCGGGCAATTCATAGCGATGCGCTTCGAGGAGTTCGCACCCAAGTGCCTTCGCCGCCGTGAGTGATGCGCGTTGTTCATCAGCAATGTGCATGCTCTTCCAGAAGACGAGGATGCCGTTGAGTCTCGCAAAGGGAGCGCATAACTCCAACAGAACATTGAGCGGAGCAACCGCGCGCGCTGTGACGATATCGAAGTGTTCACGATGCTGCTGTTTGTGAGCCATCTCTTCGCTGCGCCCTGTGATGAGCTTCACATTTGCGAGTCGCAGTGCGGAGACGATGCGGTCAATGGCATCCACTTTCTTCCGTGTTGCATCCAGTCCCGTGCAGAGAAGATCGTCCCGTGCGATTGCAAGTGGAAGCAATGGGAATCCCCCGCCGGTGCCGACATCGAGGAGGGAAAAGGATTTTTGTTTGACGGGAAACAATGCATCGAGACGATGGAGCAATGCAAGGGAATCCAAAATATTACCAATCCAACATTGCTGAGGATCGCGTAGAGCGGAAAGATTAAGTTTTGCATTTTCCTGAAGAAAAAGAGCCTGACATTGCCGAAGTTTTGCCTCAATTATCGAATCCATTGAATGTATAAAGTAGTACGTAGTACGTATGAAGTGAATCCATCATACAGAATACGTCATACATTCTTCCTCTCAGGTTCTTGATCAACGATGTACAACACATGCCTTTTCTCTATACTTTATCCATGCCCCACGCCAAACGCATCGCAGAACTTCTCCTCAATATCGAAGCCGTCAAACTCTCGGTGAATCCGCCTTTCACGTGGACAAGCGGCATGAAATCTCCCATCTACTGCGATAACCGCATGCTCTACAGCTTCCCCGAAGCGAGAAAATTCGTCGCGGAGGCGCTCGCCGCCCGCGTCGAGAGCCTCCCCATTCCGCCCGATGCAATCGCCGGAACGGCAACGGCGGCCATCGGGTGGGCGGCACTCGTTGCAGATGAACTGGATCTTCCATTCGTGTATGTGAGGTCGAAACCGAAGGAGCACGGAACGCAAAAAAGAATCGAAGGATTTTTGAAGCCGAACCAACACGTTGTCCTTATTGAAGATCTCATTTCGACGGGAGGGTCGTCCATTTCCTCCGTGGAGGCGCTTCGGAACGAAGGAAAAGCGGTCGTGACGGACATCGTGTCGATCTTCAGTTATGAACTTCCTGCGGCAGCCGAAAAAGCAGCCGAAGCGAAGGTGATGCTGCATCCGCTTTCTACCTTCACGACGCTCATTCATACCGCCTACGACGAAGGCGTCATCACGGCCGATCAATTCGCGCTGTGCGGGCGTGA
>CAZEUQ010000077.1:0-4708 GCA_964515125.1 uncultured Candidatus Peribacteria bacterium | reverse complement strand
TGAAGAAGATGTTCCACTTCTCCCTGCAGCTGGAGACCCATAAAGGAAGGAAGCAGTGCAGGAACTCCCACCATACTCGCATGGACACGGTGGCAATTGGTAAACGCATCATTCACATATACATCAGCAAGAGATGCAAGCTGTTTCGAGAACGCAGGCTCATTCTTCTTTTCTTCGGGATGAAAGCGGAGATTTTCCAGCAGAACAACCTCACCGTTTTTTGCGCTCTTGATAATTGCCTGTGGTTTTTCACCGATGCAGTCCTCTGCGAAATGAACATTCGTGTGGAGAAGCTCTGCAAGTACGGAAACAAGAGGCTTCTGCGAAAAAGTTGGATCCGGTGCGTCTTTAGGGCGCCCTTGGTGCGCCATGATGATGAGCAGAGCACCATGGTCCAGAATGTACTGCATCGTAGGGATAAGTGCCTCTATACGCGTGCGGTCGGTGACCACTCCGTTCTCAATGGGGACATCGAACCCTGCACGAAGAAGGACCCTTTTTCCTTGAAGGTCTGCCTGGGCAAGAGTTTTGTAAGGGGAAGTCATGCGGGGATTGTAAAGCACCTCATCGACTGTGTCATTCAGGCTGATATATCCATTTTTGCAATATTTCCTCATTCCCTTCACACCAATATCCCTTCAAGAGACCTCCTTCATTCATGACCACATTCACACTCCCCTTCTCTTGCGCGGATGCTTCAATTTGATCGAGAAGAAGCATCACATACTTTTGCAGGGATTCATGAATGATGTAACTCCATCGGTCATGCAGATACATTTCCGAAAGCCGGACATGAAGGCACTTCTCGGACGTACAGGGATCGCCCTTGCATGATTCCGTTGGATACAACAAAAATATTGCATCCATCTTTTCATCTCGAAATCGCTCATTCCAGACCCTGCGGCAAGAATGTGAGCAACTCTGTGCAAGGCAACCGATGATTCGTGAGCGCTTATCGTTCATTGGCGCTATAGTAGCGCGTATGAAAAGTTTTCTCGCTGTCATTGCACCGGGATTGTGGATGCTCCCCGCGACACTCGTTGCATTCTCACTCGCAATCCACGCTTTCCCCCGATGGAATCTTCTCGACTTCCCAGAACGCTACGGCCTCACACGAGAACGACTCCCCTACCCGACCGGTATTGTCGCTGTGATGGCTTTCCTCTGCGCCTTTCTTTTTTTTGAACCCCTCTCGATGCAGGCCATTGGGGTTATCGCCAGCCTCATCATCCTTGCTGTTGTGAGCTTCATCGATGATCGCACTCCTCTCCCTTTTTGGCTTCGCATCGTTTTTCAAGTTCTTCTCTGCATTCTTCTGTTTGCAACCGGAAGTCGCATCTACACCATCACAAATCCTGCGGATTTTCTTGGTATCGACATCATCAAACTGGATACATTTGGTATTACCGTGCCATTTTTTGGAGTGCTTCCCATCATCAGTGGACTCTTCACGGTCGTATGGCTCGGTTTAACGCTCAATGCCCTCAACTGGTTTGATGGCATTCCGGGACAGGTCAGCTCCCTCTCGGTCATCGGCTTTGTCATGATGGGACTTCTCGCGCTCTCGGACCGCGTCAATCAGCCGGAGCTTGCGATGCTTGCGTTTATTCTTGCCGGCATCGCGCTCGCTTGTCTGGTATTCGATTTCCCCCCTCCAAAGATGCTTTTGGGGGACAGCGGCTCGATGTTCTTCGGACTCATGTTGGGGCTCCTTGGTATCTACCAGGGAGGAAAAGTAGCAACCGCATTCCTCGTGTTGGGCATTCCGTTGATCGACGCTGTCTTTGTGGTCATCAGGCGACTCATGAAAGGCTCTTCTCCCGTAAAAGGAGACCGCGACCACCTGCATCATCGTCTTCTTCAAAAGGGATGGAGTGAACGTGGAGTCATTCTGCTCACAGGATCTATCGGAACCATCTTCGGTACGACGGCATTGTTTTTAAGTACACAGGGAAAGGGGGTGGCGTTTGTGGTGTTACTCGGACTCATGGTGGGGTTAACGATATACAGCGGTAAAGCACGAAATCCGAAGTACGAAATCCGAAACGAGGAGGTATAATACCTTTTCGAATTTCGTGCTTCGTGCTTCGGATTTATCGTTCCATCTCCATCGTTTTGCTCAACGCATGGAATGCACCGACTGCCTCTATAATCAAACTCCTCTTTGCTTCATGTGGAAGCACATTGATGGTTGCTGTTCCCGACACGAAATCTGATGGTGAGAGTGTTGCTGGGCGGAATTCGGCATCACCAAACTCTGCACGGAGGTATATCTTTCCTGCAAAGGAAGGATCTCGTACAACGTTTCCGTCTTTATCGTACGCGGTGATGGTTATCTTTTCCCAGCTGCGGCGGTAGAATCCGTCATGGGAAATCGTAATGTGATCAACATCTGCTGATACGCGTAGAGCTGGAACCGAAGAGTTCGATGCAGAGGATTGAGCTTCCTGCAATGGAGGCGTGACGATGGGGGCGACCGGTATCGTAGATTCCGTCGTCGCAACCGTCACAGATGGTGCGCGAGGAGCATACTGCGTTGTGCGTTTCGTGCGACGTGCTTCGATGCGCTCCCTCGTAGTAAGAGGACGTTGTGCGAGTGTCTCTGTTGTCTCCACTGCCGTAGAGGCAACCGTGAATGCAGGCTGCGATGTAAGGTAATTCTGAACAAACAGCATAGGGTTCAACGTGTACAACTCGCCACGTTCGTGATGTAGACCGGCGTTAATGGCATCGGTAAAAGTCATGCCTGCAGATGCGGCTTCATCACTCGTAAACGGCCAATAGGGGTGCCACGGAGCCTGGTCGTTATCAATCTGAAAGTGAAGATGCGGTCCGCTAGCAAAGCCGGTCTGTCCGCTTAAGCCAATCTGCTGAGCCTTCTCAACAACTTGTCCTTCGGCAACATGGATGTCACTCAAGTGACCGTAAACGGACCATATGGTTGTTTTCTTTTTCTTCATAGCATCCCGCGTATCGGGAACATTGGGATGCCTGATGACAATGTACTTCCCATACCCTCCATTGAGTTCACGTACCGTTTCCACGACTCCATTTGCGATGGAGCGGACAGGAGTGCCCACCGGAGTTCGAATATCAACCCCGACGTGACTTCCGTGTCCCTCCGCACCAGTAACGTAGTCACCCAAGTTTCCTACAGAGTAAACTCCACCAAGCGGTGAACGATCTGTCACGCTTCGCTGTTGCGCTGCATCGTATGCCGGAAGAGGAATGAGAACGTCCTGAGGAACCTGTCTGAACGTATGTGTTGTATTGTCTCCTCCATACAAAGACCATCGAGCATAGTCTGGTACTTTTTCCAGAGGAGTCACCGTTCCTGTAAAGACAATCAATGAGTCATCGGTCTTTCCGAGAACGGATTTCCAGAAGGCATACCACCCATGCTGCCCTACCATGTTGCCGACAACAAACGCAAAGATGGACAGTGTTGCAATCCAGAAGGAAAACTTCTGCGATGCATACGTCAAGGGATGCTGCTGCTTGTGTTTATAGACAACCTGAACCCGAAATCCGGAACGAGGATGTGGCATACTGGGAGGGAGTGGTATGAATGTTTGTTATCTCTATAATATCTCATTTTCGCTAAAATGTCAATTATTGATGACATCACCTTCCAGAGCCATAAACCCGAAGAAACGGCGTCTCTTGGCCGTCTTTTGACCGATTCCTTGTATGCCACAAGGACGGCCATCCGCCTTCATGGGGAACTGGGCACAGGCAAAACGGTCTTCGTGCAGGGGCTTGCCGAAGGTCTTTCCATAAAGGAACCCGTTGTGAGTCCCACATTTGCATTGGAACAGCGGTACGGTGAAAAGCTCCTTCATATGGATCTCTATCGGCTCTCCGCCCCCGACGCCATAATGATGCTCCGTGGATCGCATGAATTCCCAGGTATTCGCGCCATAGAATGGCCGAGCCGCGCACCGGATTCTCTGGCAGATGAACCTGTGATCGATATTCAGATGGATCCCCTCTCACAATCACAGCGCTCCATTCGCATCATATTTTCGGATGCTGCAATTCCCGATGATGTGCAGATTGCAGAGTGGATCAAGGACGTGGATGTCCTGCCGAATATTCGTGCACACGTAGAGCTTGTTACAGAGTGCGTCATGAAGTCGTGTGATGCACTTCTGAAACGAAACATCATTGTGCGGCCCAAGGCCGTGCGTGCCGCTGCAATGCTGCATGATCTTTTTCGTTTTTTAGATTTTCCTGCAGATACAACGAGAAAAGAACCAGATGTATGGAAGATATATCGCGAGCGCTTTGGATCAAACCATGAACGTGCAGCACATGATTTTCTCGCAGAACAGGGCTTCCCCGTCATTGCACAGATTCTGCGTACCCATGGAGCACCAAGACAGGATAATGATATTCCGCGCACGATCGAACAAAAAATCCTCGCTTATTGCGACAAGCGCGCACTGCACGATCGTCTTGTTTCCATCGATGAACGGTTTGATGACTTTCTCATTCGATCCACAACGAGTACACCGGAATTCCTAGAGCAATGGAGAGTGGCAACAAAAAAAATAGAGAAGGAACTTTTTCCTGAAAATCCCCCCTTTTGAAATCCCCCCCTCCAGAGCGGCTTTTGTAGTCGCGGAATATCACGAAACCGCAGGCAGAAAGTCCGCTCTATAATTTCTACATGAGTCCCGGTATCAATTCTTTCATCAAAATCTCC
>CAZEUQ010000076.1:0-4795 GCA_964515125.1 uncultured Candidatus Peribacteria bacterium | reverse complement strand
GTTGGTGGTATCGGCATCATGAACATCATGTTGGTTGCCGTCTCCGAGCGCACGCGGGAAATTGGCCTTCGGAAGGCGGTAGGAGCACGCAAACGGGATATTCTTCTGCAGTTCCTCATCGAAGCAGTCCTCTTAACGCTCATTGGCGGGCTTATTGGTATTGTGTCAGGCATTACTATCGCGTTTCTTATCTCGGCTGTTGCATCCAAATTCATTGCAGGCTACATCTTCGCTATTTCCATTCCCGCAACCCTCCTTGCCGTTGCCATGGCAACAACGGTGGGACTTGTGTTCGGCATCTATCCGGCGCGCACAGCAGCGAATTTGAATCCGATTGAGGCGCTGCGGTATGAGTAGGGCATCTATTATTCGAGCCAGCAGCGCCCCTCCGCGGGCGCGGCGTTATAGGCATCACCAATTTTTCTCGTAGCCACGGAGGGCTACTGCTGGGGTTATACTATTTTTTCAATCTCCTCTATTTTCTGCTCCGACGGATTGAGCATTGTGATATGCCCAAGCTTTCGTCCTGATCTCGGTTCTTTTCCATAAAGATGGATAAACACATCAGGATTTTTTCCAATGGATGAGAGATCTGGAATCGTTCCAATCATGTTGAACATGACACTTGGCTTCGTCATCTCGGTGGATCCCAGTTCCATTCCTGCAACAGCCCGCAGATGATTCTCAAACTGGCTCGTTGCTGCGCCTTCGATGGTCCAATGTCCCGAATTATGTACTCTAGGAGCCATTTCGTTGGCTATCAACGTGCCATCTTTCTCAAAGAATTCGATCGTTAAGACTCCCACATACGAGAGTGCATCCATAATCATCGTAGCGGCACTCTGCGCTTGTTTTGTAAGGTCGTTCGTCACGTTGGCGGGGGCCGTGGAGCGATGCAAGATGCCGTTCCGGTGCACGTTTTCGATGAGCGGATAGAAAACGGATGTTCCATCCTGCGCACGGACGGCGATGACCGAAAGTTCCCGATCAAACGGAATGAATTCTTCGAGAATCAAGGATTGACTTCGAAGCGCATTCCACGCCTCATCAATTTCCGATTCTGCTCGGATGACCACCTGCCCTTTTCCGTCGTAGCCCATGCGGCGTGTTTTCAAAATTGCAGGAAGACCGATTTCCTGTATCGCTTTGAAGAGGTCATTCTTTATTTGAACATCTGCAAAGAGGGGAGTTGGTATGGAAAGTTTTTTGAAAAGTGTCTTTTCGAGGAGTCTATCCTGTGCTGTTTTTAGGGCTTCCTGATGCGGAAAAACTGGTTTCTTCTTACGCACGAAGGAAATGGCCTCCACAGGGACATTTTCAAACTCGTACGTCATCACATCACATTGCTTCGTCAATTCTTCCAGCGCTTTCTCGTCATCGTACGGCGCTGTGATCATTCGTGCAGTTTTTTTTGCAGGAGCATCCTTGGATGGATCAAAACACATCACATCAACTCCTATTTTCTTTCCTGCTTCTCCGAGCATCAAACCAAGTTGCCCGCCGCCGAAGATGCCGACTGTCATGATTTCTTTGGATTTTTATTCTTTAGTACAGCCTTTGTCTGGTCCGAACGGAATTGCAAGAGTGCCTTGCGGATCTTCGGATATTTATTGCCGAGGATTGCCGCAGAGAGTAACGCTGCATTCATAGCACCCGCTTTGCCGATGGCAAGCGTTCCAACCGGAATACCTGCCGGCATCTGGCTGATAGAGAGGAGAGAATCGAGTCCTTTCAGCGCCTTCGATTCCACGGGAACACCCAGCACGGGAAGATGCGTGATAGCGGCCGTCATGCCCGGAAGATGCGCTGCTCCTCCTGCCCCTGCGATGATCACCTCAATGCCATTCTTTTCGGCTTTCATGGCGTAGGTTCGCATCCACTCCGGCGTTCTGTGCGCGGAAACAACCTCTGCTTTGTGAGGGATCTTCAGTTTTTTCAGTATCTCTGCACAGTACTGCATGGTTTCCCAATCGGACTTGGAGCCCATGATGATGCCAACGAGAGGCTTCATGGGCGAAAGTATACGGGAAGAAGTTAGAAATCAGAAGACAGAAGTCAGTAGGTAGAAATCAGGCAAATGGATGATGGGCAACACCATCTCGGCGTAGGCTGGCGGAGAGGGGGGGATTCGAACCCCCGATACGGGTTGACCCCGTATAACACATTAGCAGTGTGCCCCATTCGACCACTCTGGCACCTCTCCGCGTACGCGGGAGTATACGCACCTTCGTGCGAAGGGGAAAATCAATCTAGTGACCTTTTCTTCTCATGGAGAGCCGTCCGTTCTGTACGTCACTTCGAAGAATATCTTTGAGGAAATTGAGCGCGTGGGGTAACTTCTTAAACTCTGTCTCAAACTTCTCGTCATGGTGAATTTCCCAGGGTGTAACGGTGGGCAGGGGAATGTGGTCCAACTGGGATGTATTGATGGCAAAGGCTGGTACGGGGAGAGCCAATAAAAGGCTTACAAGAGCCAGTTTTTTCATGTATCAACCATGACAGGAAGAGGTCTTCTCTACAAGAGAAATACCGTGTTTCGCTGGCGCGGAGTGCGAATTTGTGCTACAATGAGAAGAAGTATTTCCTCCACTTTTATGAAGAAAAACACACTCACAAACACGCACAAAGTTGCGATGATAGGAGCAGTCCTTGCCATCACATACCTTGCTGCAGGACTGACGTACCTCGGTGCGAACGCTGCGGCTCCTCTGTACGGTATAACCATCGACGGAGACAAGACACTCACTCGTGGCAGTCGTGCTACCTATTCCATCACCGTTACCAATAACAGTATGAGGGCATCGGGTATCACGTTGGAACATACGGTAACGATGCCTGATTTCAAGAGTGGCAAGATTCCTCTTTCCTTTATTGGAACGTCCTCGAATGTGAAGTGTACTGCGACGAAAACAGGTGCTTCTTGCACATTGGGTGTTGTTCCTGCAAAAGGAAAAGTGTCGTTGAAGCTCATCTATAGTGTGAAGGAATGTTCTCCTGCACTCACAAGCACGGTGCAGGCTGGTTCAAATGCTCTTTCTCAATACAGAAGTCAGGCGTTCTCTCAACTCTTTGAAAAATGTTCACTCAGCGATAAAAAAGCCCAGGAAAAAGTAAATCTAAGAAAGCGCTAAATAAAAAGAGGGGACAAGGGCGCATTGCTTTTGCCTCTCTTTTCATAAGATGCAAGAAAAGATCTGTTACACTTCCAGCATGGAGAGGTGGCCGAGTGGTCGATGGCGACAGTCTTGAAAACTGTTAAGCCCGCAAGGGCTTCGAGGGTTCGAATCCCTCCCTCTCCGCCAGTTAGGAAATGAAACCATTGGCTCGCCCGCTACGCGGGCTCGCCAGCCGTTTTTCGGGGAAATTTCAAGCCGTTTTGAATTCAGTATAAAGTTCGAGCCGACATTTTTGAGAAATGCGCGGATTTGCGTTTTGTCGCCCTGCGACAAAAGAATTTTGGCTTGGCTACTCAATAAAATCACATCTCGCATCGGTTCGAGCCAATTATTTCCCTTTTGTTCAAAATCTCGGATTTCTTGCTCAATATCAGCTTTCTCGTGCAGTAGCTTTGCTTTCTTTACTTGATATTCGTCCGGCGATATTCCTTTGCCCTCAATGTAAATGTCGAGAAGCCTATCTATTTTCTGCTCAACTTCCGTTTTCTTGATTTTCAGATTTTGAACAAAAGAAATGCCCTCGTTTCGGATACTCGCTTTTTCGCGGTCTAACTCGGCAAGCATATTGTCTCTCCAATCATCGGGAATAGAAACTTTTTGAATGACGGATTTCATTTGTTCAACAAGTGCTTCCTCCCGCAAATACTTTTCATTACAAGTTTGCTTTTTCTTAGTGCAACGATAATAGATGTGTCCTTTCTGTGTTTCGGCGGTAATAAGGCAACCGCATTTTCCGCATTTCATAAATCCCGAAAAAGCAAACTCGTGTTTTCGCTTTCTCTTTTTCTTGCCTCTGTTATTCATCACTTGTTGAACGTCATCAAAAAGTTTCTTGGAAATAATTGGCTCGTGGCTTCCTTCGTATAGCTCGCCATTGAAGCGGAAAGTTCCATAGTAAAAAGGATTTTTGAGCATTCGCTGGACACAGGAAGTTGAGAGAACATTGCCTTTGTAGGAATCGAGTTTTGAGTCCGCCAAAAACTGCTTGATATTTTTGAGCGTGTAGTCGCCGGTGGCGTAAAGCTCAAAACATTTTCGTACCAACTCTGATTTTTCGTTATCAATGTCTATGTTCTTTGACCGAGAATTATTTAGATAGCCAAGTGGCGCAAACCCCGGCCATATTCCTTTTCGCAGTTTTTGGCGGTGGCCTCGCTTGATATTCTCGCTCAAATTGTCCACATAGTATTTACTCTGGCCAAAGGCAATGTTCAGCATAAATTTCCCTTGTGGCGTAGAATCAAACCAAAATGTGGGAAATTTGAGGTCTAAGATTTTTCCTGTGTCCAGCAAGTAGATAATCTTTCCGCCATCTATTGAATTGCGAGCTAATCTGTCCGGATGCCAAGCCAAAATTCCTTGGGCTTCGCCCGCGCAAATTCGATCCAGCATTTCGCCGAACACAGTTCGGCCAGGTTCTTTGGCAGTTTGCGCCTCGCTCAGCGAGGTGACGATTTCAAGTTTTTCTTTGGCGGCAAATTCTTTGAGTTCTGAAAACTGGGATTCCAAAGACATCACTTGTCTTTCTTCGCTCTCGGTAGATTTTCTTGCGTAGATAAAATATTTCATAGGATTTTAGAAAGGCCCGCTTTTGGCCTTACTGAATTCAAAACGGCTTG
>CAZEUQ010000075.1:0-5094 GCA_964515125.1 uncultured Candidatus Peribacteria bacterium | reverse complement strand
GACGGGAAATGGGGATGAGCCCGACTGTCACGGCGTGCCCCTGAAGCTCCGCAACGGTAAGCGCAACTCCATCAATGGTGATGGATCCTCGTAGAACAACAGAGGAAAGAAGTTCATCGGGCAGTGCAATGATCAATCGCACATCATCGTTGTTTCGTACGAGTGATGTCACGATTCCTGTTCCATCGATGTGCCCCTGCACGATGTGCCCTTCGAATCGCCCATCCATTTTCATAGCTCGTTCCAGATTCACATGATCATTTTTTTGGAGTGATCCGAGTGTTGTTTTCTCAAGTGTGATGGGCATCACATCGAATGTCATCGATGTTTCGCTACACTGCGTGACAGAAAGACATACACCAGAGACGGCAATGCTGGAACCAATCTTGATGTCATCAAAGGTCGTTGGTCGCTCAAGAACAACTGATGTGCCTGATTGATCCAGAACCCTTGCCGTTGCTTCGATAATGCCCGTAAACATGGAGGATAGCGTACAGCGAGGAGTAGAGAGCGCCTAGCGTACATCGTATACCTCTTGTAGAGCTCCCTCCGACCGCAGAAGCGCCGTTTTCTTCTTTTGACCTCCTCTGTTGTAATTGCCGATCTCCCCATGCGCACGAATCACGCGATGGCACGGAATCGCGGGATCATAATTTGTTTTGAGAATAGAGCCGACGGCCCTTGCAGCACCAGGACTGCCCGCCAACCGCGCCACTTCTCCGTATGTCATGACAGATCCTTTTGGAATTTTTTTCGTAATAGCCATCACCTTTTCGCGGAATGCTTTCATTAAGAGAATCATATCCTTTTTAAGGAAACGAAGAAACGAATAAACGAATAAACGTTTCTATCTCTCTATCACAAACTCCCCCGTTTCGGGAAATTGCGTTTCCTGCACATCAATGTGATCGACCGTGGCACCGTCGGGACCATGCAAACACCATCCAATGAATTCATTGATACGATCATCATTGCCACCGACATCAATCGTCACACTTCCATCCGTTTCATTCTTCGCAACTCCAAAAAGACGCAACTTCTCCGCTTCTTCCTGCGCAGTCGCTCGAAAGAACACACCCTGTACGTGGCCAGTGATGCGAATACGAACTTGTTTCATGGCGAAAGTATAGAAGGAAGCAGTCAGAAAATTGAAACCGAAACCTACTGCCTTCTGATTCCCACCTTCTGCCTACTTTTTGTTATTAATGTCATCAAGTTTTTTGTAATAATCCGACTGCGCCTTGTAGTAGTCCGAGAGCTTCTTGTAATACTCCGCAAGATTCTTGTAAGAGGGATCGGAAGGATATTGCGGCATTCCCTGTGCGGTCGTTGGATATTGCGGATAGCTGTACTGCGGATACGCGTTGTATCCGTATGAATATGAAGAGTAATAGGAAGAAGGATAGTAGGCAGAATATGAGTACGGATAGTAGGAAGGGTAGTAAGAATAGTAAGGATAGTAATATGAGTAGTAGTTGTATGGCAGGTAATTGGACCAATAATTGGAAGAGTACGTCCCATGACGATAGTCGGGATCGTACGTGTAATAGTTGCCGCAGTAATCCCCATCGCAGTATGTACGAGCTTCAGCCACTGGAAGGACACCAAAGACGAGTGGTACCATCATCAGAACGCCGAGAACAATGTTACGAATAGTTGTCATGAGAGGAGGTGAAGTCTAAGCAGTTCAAAAAGGAATACAATTGCGGGAAAGAGAAGAGTGTTTTCTAGTATGTCCTTTCTGTTGATTCGTTTCTTGGCCTATCCGTTCTTCGTTCTTGATTGATACCTTTTATCACTTCTCATTGGAAATACATGGCATCTTGCTTGAAGCAGTGCTCCCCACCAGCACTCCCTGCACACTAGACAAAAATCCTTCTGTTTGATACACTCCACCGGCTATGGTCACAGAAGTGTGACGATCGTATTTTATTGGCTTCCTGAAGGGATTCTATGGATAGTATCGTTGTCAAAGGCGCACGGATGCACAACCTGAAAAATGTGGATGTGACGATTCCGCGCAACAAATTAACCGTCATTACGGGCCTTTCTGGCTCGGGAAAATCGACCCTCGCATTTGACACCATCTTTGCCGAAGGCCAACGCAGATATGTGGAATCACTCTCGGCGTATGCACGCCAGTTCATCGCACAGATGGAAAAGCCAGAAGTAGACTCCATTGAGGGTTTAAGCCCTGCTATTTCGATCGATCAAAAAACCGCACCACGAAACCCCCGTTCCACCGTGGGAACCATCACAGAGATTTACGACTACATGCGTTTGCTCTGGTCCAAAGTAGGACAGGTGCACAGCCCCATTACAGGGAAGCTCCTCAAGAAACAAACGGCAAGCCAGATCGTCGACATTGTTGCCAACATGCAGGATGGCAAGAAAATCTTCCTGCTCGCACCCATTGTGCGCGGCCGCAAAGGAAGCCATGTGAAGATTTTGGATGCCATTAAGCGTGAAGGCTTTGTGCGCCTTCGTATAGATGGAACAATCATGACCGTTGATGAAGAAGTGGAGTTGGATCCGAAGAAATCGCACGATATTGAAATCGTGATTGATCGTCTTATCATTCGGGATTTGGAACCAGTGGAAGAGAAACTTTCAGATGGAACTGTCGTTGAGAAGCCAAACCCCAACCGCACGCGTCTTGCAGACAGCGTCGTGCTCGCCCTCACAAAGGGCGAGGGATTGATCGGCGTACTGGATGCCGACACGAATGAACTGCTGACATTTAGTGATAAATACGTGGATTCGGAAAATCCCGATCTTGCGATACCAGATCTGGAACCGCGCAGTTTCTCGTTTAACTCACCGCACGGAGCATGCGAAACGTGCCACGGCATTGGATCCATTTTGCAAATTGATGAATCGAGCATCATTCCGAATACCAACCTCACCTTAAATGAAGGCGCCATTCATCCCTGGGCAACGTCCGCAGGCCGCATGGGCTTTATGACACAGCTTTTGGAGGCACTCTCGGACAAGCTTGATTTCTCGTTGGATACAAAATGGAAAGACCTTCCGGAGAAAATTCGCTCTGTCGTCTTAAACGGACATCCCGATGCATTGAATGTAGAATTCGATACACGCAAGTTTCAAGGAAATTACCAGACGAAGTATGAGGGTGTGATTCCCAATTTAAAGCGGCGTCACGAAGAGACAGATTCTGCCTACATGCGTACACAGATCGAGCAGTACATGTTGGAGCTGCCTTGTCCTGACTGTGGCGGAAAGCGTCTTCGCAAAGAAATTTTGGGTGTGCTTGTAGGTGGCAAAAATATTGTGGATGTCACGGCGATGAGTATTGATACGGCAAAAGAGTTCTTCGAAGGATTGATTCCCACGGGGCAGAGCGGGTCTTCGACCCGCGGTGCAGAAAAGAACTCGCAGCTTTCTACGTACGAATATACAATCGTGAAAAAAGTGATTGCTGAAATCGTGAATCGTTTGAGCTTCCTCCAGAACGTAGGACTTACCTACTTAACGTTAGATCGCTCTGCAGCAACGCTCTCGGGTGGAGAAGCGCAGCGCATCCGCCTTGCAACACAAATCGGCTCGGCACTGGAAGGAGTGCTCTACGTCCTGGATGAACCATCAATTGGTCTCCATCAACGCGATAACGGTCGTCTGATTGCAACCATGACGAACCTGCGTGACCTGGGAAACACCGTGATTGTGGTGGAGCACGATGCCGAAACGATCGCGGCTGCGGATTATCTTTTAGAGATCGGTCCCGGTGCAGGAAAGCATGGGGGGCAGATTATCGCACAGGGCTCCCCTGCGGAACTTATTAAAAAAGCAGATTCCGTAACGGGGCAATATTTAAGTGGCAAGAAACAGATCGCCATTCCAAAAAAGCGACGGCCAGGTAATGGAAAAGCAATCGTGATTTCGGATGCCACGCACCACAACCTGCAGAATGTGACGGCACATTTCCCATTGGGATGTTTCATCGGCATTTCGGGCGTGTCGGGTTCGGGCAAATCCAGCTTGATTCACGGTATCCTGGGACCGGAACTGCAACGCACGCTCAACAAGGCACACACGAAGGGCCAGAACTTTAAAAGCATCACAGGACTTGAACATGTGGATAAGGCGATTGTGATTGATCAATCCCCCATTGGCCGCACACCGAGATCCAACCCTGCCACATATACGGGTGTCTTCACGGACATTCGCACCATCTTTGCGGGAATTCCCGAAGCAAAAATGCGCGGCTACGCACCGGGGCACTTTAGCTTTAACGTGAAGGGTGGCCGCTGTGAGGAATGTGAAGGAGACGGCTTGAAGCGCATTGAAATGCACTTCCTTCCCGATGTGTACGTGCAATGCGAAGTCTGTAAAGGTCGGCGCTACAATCGCGAGACATTGGAGATCACCTATAAAGGAAAGAACATTGCAGATGCCTTAGAAATGACCATCGCCGAAGCGTTGGAATTCTTCAATGCCATTGCGCCGATTAAAAATAAATTGCAGACGCTCGTGGATGTAGGCCTTGGCTATATTCACCTGGGACAGAGTGCAACAACGCTCTCCGGTGGAGAGGCACAACGCATTAAACTAGCAACGGAACTCACCAAGCGCGCTACAGGCAAAACCTTCTACATTTTGGATGAACCCACGACAGGTCTGCACTTCGACGACATCCAACTCCTTCTCAATGTTCTGCAGCGCCTTGTGGACAAAGGCAACACCGTCCTTGTCATTGAACACAATCTCGATGTGCTCAAGTGTGTGGATCACATTATCGACATTGGTCCCGAAGGCGGCAGTGGTGGTGGGACCATCGTCGGAAAGGGCACACCGGAAGAGGTCGCCGCCGTGAAAGAAAGTTTCACAGGGCAGTATTTGAAGGAGATGTTGAAAAGATAAGAACAAGATATGAATGCCGAAAAGAGAGCGGATCTGTGGCCTACGTATTTTTAGCTCCGCATGTGCGGGGTATTTTTTTAGAATACCAGAGTGGCCGTTCTCGGCCGCGGCGTCTATCAGAAGAGAGAGCGGGTTTCCTACCCGCGGCATATGAATGATTTCCACTTTCTTTGACGCAAAGAAAGTGGAGCAAAGCCGTTCAGGCCCTGAGGC
>CAZEUQ010000074.1:0-5306 GCA_964515125.1 uncultured Candidatus Peribacteria bacterium | reverse complement strand
CATTACCCGCATTGCACTGATAGATTCTTTATCGTCGCTTAAGTCTTTTTTTCGAAGAGATTCAAGCGCATCAATTTGAGAATTCGATGTTCTCTGAAGGACATCTAATTCTTGCTCAGTAATATATGGAATATTCATAGTTAATTACTATAATCTATTTTTTATTCCTGTCAATAGTGCATCAATGCCAGAATGCACGGACTCCGGTGGTCACCATCGCGATCCCTAATTCATCTGCTTTTTTGATCACATCTTCATCACGAATCGATCCTCCTGGTTGAATAATTGCGCTGATGCCGTTTTTGGCTGCCTCTTCAACGGAATCCGGAAACGGGAAAAATGCATCACTCGCCATCACGGCTCCTTTCGCCTTTTCTCCCGCACGCTTTGCCGCGATCCATGTTGCATCGACCCTACTCGTTTGCCCCGCACCAATACCGACGGTCACGCGGTCCTTCACGAAAACGATGGCATTCGATTTGGAATGCTTCACACACTTCCATGCAAAAAGAAGATCGGTCATTTGTTCCTTCGTCGGTTTTTTCTTCGTGACGAAGGTGAGATCTTTCTCGGTGATGATCTTGGTGTCGAGATCCTGCATGAGGATGCCGCAAAGCGCCGAGCGAAAAAGGATTTTAGCTTGTGGCACGTTCCAATCCCCCATTTCGAGAACACGAAGATTTGGCTTACTCTTGAGGAGTTCCAGTGCATCCAATGCGTACGATGGGGCAAGTACAATTTCGACAAACATCTTTTGATCGATGATTTTTTGCACGATTTCTTTTGTGCAGGGGCGATTCAAAGCGATGATCACACCGAACGCCGAGAGACGATCGGCATCGTAGGCTGCTTGAAACGCCTCTTCGATTGTTGTGCGCGACGCGATACCAGAAGGATTTGCATGCTTCACCATGACGACAGTTGGATCTTCAAACTCAATGACGGTTCCCCATGCACCGTCGCTGTCGAGAATGTTCAGATAACTTAATTCTTTTCCCTGATGCACGTTCCAGTGTTCTGTGTCATCTCCTGCATAAGAATAATACATTCCCGTCTGATGCGGATTTTCCCCATATCGAAGCCGTTTTCCGCGATTCAACATCAATCCTTCGTACGCTCCATCTGAAAGATAATGTGCAATGACCGCATCATACGATGCGGTATGCAGAAACACCTTCGTCGCCAATTCTTTCCGTAACTCCAGAGCGCCCGTTCCCGGGCGCGGGCTCATGAGATCATCCAAGCGTTCAAAGACACGAGAGTAATCGGATGGATCGCACACGACTGTCACATCGCGATGATTTTTCGCAGCGGCACGAAGCAACGTTGGCCCGCCAATGTCGATCTGTTCAATCGCCTCTTCACGTGTGACGTTTGGCTTCGCAATCGTCTCGGCAAACGGATACAAATTCACAATAACGAGATCGATGGGACGGATCTTCAGTTCCGCTGTGCGCTTTACATCATCAGGATCATCACGACGAAACAAGATGCCGCCTGCAATGGAGGGATGAAGTGTTTTCACGCGGCCGCCAAAACATTCGGGAAAACCTGTGAGCTCTTCTACCGAGCATGCTGGAACATCGCTTTTTTTGAGTAGTTCCAATGTCCCGCCTGTAGAAACGATTTCCCATCCTTTTTCCGCAAGTTTTTGAGCAAATTCTACAATACCGGACTTGTTGGAAACGGAGATGAGGGCAAGGGGCTTCATGGAGCCCAAAAAGCATAGCAAGAAGGGCGTTGCGCGAAAAGGGTTTTTCTGCTACAATAAAAGGATTTCTAGCGTTCCTGAATGGATCCACAAACACCCATGCCAGAACCGGCTCAAGCACCGTCTCCTGCTGTTCCTCTGGAAGCGCCCTCTGGGGCCAAGGGCATCGTGCTTGTGGTGGAGGATGAAAAGCCATTGGCACACGCCCTGGAGATGAAACTCAAGCACGAGGGGTACACCGTGAAAACGGTGATGAATGGCGAAGAGGCAATCGCGGAATTGAAAAATCCTGGCTACGGAATGATGCTACTCGATCTCATCATGCCACGGGTGGATGGATTTACGGTGTTGAATGAGATGAAGTCGAAAGGTATTTCGATGCCGGTGATTGTCTTAAGTAACCTTGGCCAGGAAGAAGATCGTACGAAAGCGAAGGAACTTGGTGCGGCAGATTACTTCGTAAAATCCAACACACCCATCGCAGACATTGTGACCCGTGTGAAATCACTTCTTCCACCTGCGTAACAGTATGCAACTCACCAATGAACAACTCGGGGCAATCCTGCTGGAACAAAGTTACCTGTCGCAGGAAGAGGTTCAAAAAGTTCTTGCAGAGGCTGCGGAGCGGAAGATTGATCTGAAGATGGTCTTGTTTGAACAAGGTCTTCTGACGCGTGAACTGCTGGAAAACGCACTCGCAGAACATTACAAGCTCGCGTTCTTCGACATCCAAGCACACCCCCCTGCTCCAGATGTTGTAGAGCTCCTGCCAGAGGATTGTGCGCGTTCGCTCACGGTTCTTGCTGTCGGTCATGACGCCGAGAATGTCACGATTGCAACATCGGACCCGACAATCCCCGGTCTTGCAGAAACGCTGAAACAAAATATCGGTCAGCCACATTACGTTGAGTCTGCGTCGGAAAAAAAACCAGCACGCATGAGTTTATGGAGCACCAAAGCGAAAAGTGACGCGAAGCCCTTCACGGGTACCGTCACGCTTGTATATGCACCGAAGAGCGCGATTGAATCGGGCTTCTCGTATTACAGAAAGCCTCTCTCTACACGCTTCCAATCACTCATCACGGGGCAAACAAAAATTGCTCCGGAAATTCTGAATGAAATTTTTGATGACGCCATGACGCTCCGTGCATCCGACATTCACTTTGAACCACAGGAAGCAGATGTCGTCATTCGCTTCCGCGTAGACGGCGTGATGCATGAAGCAGGAAGACTGCCAAAACAATTCTACGAAGGCATTGTGAACCGTATCAAGATTGAAGCGAACCTGCGCATCGATGAACATTATGCCGCGCAAGATGGTGCTATCCGATACCACTCCAAAGCAGGAACCATGGACGTGCGTGTTTCGCTCGTGCCCATTGTGGACGGCGAAAAGGTTGTGATGCGTTTACTTTCGGAATACGTACGAACACTCACACTTGCAGATCTTGGCTTCTCCGATGCCTACCGTGAAATTTTGGAGAAAGCGGCACATAAGC
Source organism: uncultured Candidatus Peribacteria bacterium (assembly GCA_964515125.1). Lineage (GTDB taxonomy): Bacteria > Patescibacteriota > Gracilibacteria > Peribacterales > Peribacteraceae > JALQTW01. The sequence continues at coordinate 2,096 of CAZEUQ010000074.1, read as the reverse complement.
CATTCGGCATGATTCTTACGACGGGTCCTACCGGCGCGGGAAAATCCACGACATTGTACGGGCTCCTTAAAATGCGAAACCGACCGGATGTGAACATCTCGACAATTGAAGATCCGGTGGAATATAAAATTCCCGGTATCAACCACATCCAAGTAAACCCCACAAGCGACCTCACGTTTGCAAAAGGTCTTCGTGCGCTTGTGCGTCAGGACCCGGATATCATCCTGGTCGGAGAAATCCGCGATGCAGAGACGGCATCCATCGCGGTCAATGCTGCGCTCACGGGACACTTGCTATTCTCTACCCTCCATGCGAACGATTCTGGCACGGCGATCCCCCGTCTTATCGAAATGGGAGTAGAGCCGTTCCTACTGGCATCCACACTGGAAGTCATTGTGGCGCAACGTCTTGCGCGACGCATCTGCCCGCACTGTCGTTTTAGTTTTGCCGTCGAAGCGCAGGCAGCAAAAGACCTATTTAAAGGAGCCGCTGCGTACTTCCCGGGCAGTGACCCCGTTATGCTCTACCGCGGAAAAGGATGCGCCTCGTGTGGCAATACAGGCTACCGTGGACGCGTGGGTATTTATGAACTTCTGGAAGTGACTCCCGAGATTGAAGACCTCATCATCAAGCGTGCGTCCAGTACGGAAATTATGACTAAAGCACGCGGCTTTGGAATGCACTACCTGTTTGAAGACGGACTTGAAAAAGTAAAAGCAGGCCTTACCACCATCGAAGAGCTTCTGCGTATCGCCGCTCCTCCGGATGTTCTTTCCGAGGAACAGAAAAAGACATAGCGATACCCCAACACACATGTTTTTCTTCCATAAAAAACCGGCATCAGAGAAATCGACTACAGCAGCGACACCTGCTGTGTCTCCACTCAAGGAATCTGTTGCGGCGCTCAAAGCAGAAACAACAGTGCAGGCTGCATCAGCAGAAAAGCCAGCGGAAGCTCCTGTAAAGCAGTTGGAAAAGCAGAAAGGTTCCGGTGGCTTAGCACACTTTGCAGGATCCATTGCGCACTTCGGCATGGGCAAGGAGCGCACTCGGTTTATCCAGAACCTTGCCATCCTCCTTACGGCAGGGCTGAACGTAACGGATGCGCTAAGCACCATTCTCGCGGAAGTACGATCGAAACCGATGCGAAAAATTATCAAGCAGATCATGGAAGAAGTCTCCAACGGAAGTCCGCTCTGGAGATCCATGGATAACCAGCATCTCTTTGCACCGTACGAACTTGCGCTCATCCGCATCGGTGAGGAGTCGGGCGCACTCTCCAAAAACATGGCACATCTTGCAGAGCAGCAGGAAAAAGACCATGCACTCAAGCAAAAAGTGAAGATGGCAATGATTTATCCGTCCATTGTGCTCTCACTGACGATCGTCGTAACGCTGGGCCTTGCATGGTTTGTGCTCCCGAAACTGGTAGGGGTGCTTCTTTCGCTTCATGCAAAATTACCACTCGTCACACGTATCATTATCTGGATTGCAAATTTCTTTTCTGCACACGGCTCCGTCGCTGTACCATCTTTTGGAGTGGCATGTCTTGTGATTGTCCTACTTTGTAAGTACACGTTTTTAAAAGGCCCCACGCAAACGCTCATCTTCCATATTCCGGGGGTCGGCTCTCTTGCATCGCAAGCAACCATCGCACGGTTTGGCGTTATTCTAGGAAGTCTCCTTCGCGCAGGTGTGCCACTTGTGGATTCCATCCGCTCCCTTGCGGAAGTGACCGACACTGTCTCCTACAAAAAGTTCTACTTCAAGCTTGCGGAAGAAGTGAATCTGGGAAATTCCTTCAGTGTCTCCTTCTCACATATTCATGGATCGACAAAACTGCTTCCCATTTCTGTGCAGCAGCTTGTTGTCACGGGTGAAAAATCGGGCTCACTTGCAGAAATGCTTTTAAAGATTGCAGACATCTACGAAAAGAAGGCGGAGGAAACAGCGCATAAGCTTCCGGTTATTTTAGAGCCACTCCTCTTGTTTTTCATCGGTGGCGTTGTGGGAACCGTCGCCTTTGCCATCATCGTCCCTATTTACTCCGTCGTCGGATCCATTGGCCGATAACATTCTATGGAAAATCAACACCC
>CAZEUQ010000073.1:0-5365 GCA_964515125.1 uncultured Candidatus Peribacteria bacterium | reverse complement strand
TGATGTATATATCTGTCCCATTTCTTGTGCCTGCCTTGTTGGATCGAACCTCACGAGCGCTTCTTCGCGTGCTCTTTGTGATATTTTTTCGAGGCTTGCTCGATCATGCAGCATTTCCTCTAAAATGGATGCACAATCATCCTGAAAAATCCTTCCCGTTTCTCCATCACGAACAATACTGCGAAGTCCTGGCGTATCGCTGATCAACACGGGAATCCCCGCCGCCATTCCTTCCGCTGCAATCAATCCAAATCCTTCCAAGCGGGACGGAACAACCAGGATTGTTTTGGTCGCGAGCAGGTCCATCAACTGTTCATCACTGATCTGTCCGGGAAGATGTACACGACCTCCCAGCGCATGCTCCTTGATGAAACAAGGAATCCACTCCCCCATCAAATTCGCACCCGCCAGTGTTAACGCAAGTTCGGGATACGCCAGTGCCAGCTTCAGAAAAGCCTGAAGAAGAACATCCACTCCCTTTCTCTCCTCCAGTCGACCAATGAAGAGCAGATGTGCTGGATCGCGATCTCTTTGCGGCATCACTTTGAAACGATGAACATCAATACTATTTTCGATGACGACGATCTTCTGTGCATCAATCCTATAATGCTTTATGAGCGATGATGCGGTATCTGCAGAGACACAAATGATGCGATCGGCGACCGCGTACGTTCTCTTTTCCAACGTGGACATTATCCACTTGATCATTTTTTTCACGGGATTTTTGAACACGAGATGTACTTCATCGATGTATGTATGGTGCGATGTAACGATGAGTGGAACAGATTGTTTTGTAAGAAGAAACACACCACCCGATCCACTCTGCACGTGAAGGAGATCGATCGCGTTCTGTTTGATAAACGAAGAGAGTGTCCAGAGCAACGTTGCAGAGAACACAGGACACCCGCCGCGCTTGTTCCATCTTGATCTTGCGAACGTTGATGCGTGTGCAGGGGCATTGGCACTGGGAGAAAGAACCGTAATCGACAGATCGTGTGGCAGAGCATGCAAAAGCCTCTTCACATGCAGACCAAGGCCGCCTATAGAAGGGTCGAAGTCATAGGTGATGAGACCAATGCGCATGGAGGAATACTACAGAGAGAAATCAGAAGTCAGTAGGGAGAAATCAGTGAGTTTTATCTGCTTCCTGCCTTCAGCTTTCTGCCTTCTCTTGAAACAATCCAGATCCTCCCTTTTACTTAGAAACAAGCCAAAAGATCCTCTTCCCCTTGACCAAAGTCAACAAAACTGTACACTGTCCGACCTTTGTTTTCCTCCCTTCCATCAGCTGTGCTGAGCTTTGTGCTGAGCATGACGGCCTTCTCCGGGCCCGTACATTCTGCAGTGCCCCTGGCACTATGGCAGCCCCAGATCGGTGATGAATTTGTGGTAGATACACAGTCCAATGTGGGGTACTTACTCCACAAAGATGGTACGTTTACATCCTTCGAAGTCGTCACAGGTGTACCCGAAGTGGTCCGATACATCGGGCGTACCTACAATGCGAAAACGCCAGACCGCAGGTGGACTGCCAAGTCGAATGAAGTGAAAGGTGACCGTTTTACGTTCGGCATCAGTGGACGCTTTTTACGACTCTACGATGAAGATGGAAAGACACCCTACGGCATTCATCCATACAAATTTGAGGACAAAATGTTCAGCGAAGAAGGCCGTTTCGGAAGTATGGGGTGCATCATCGTGCGAGAGGCAACCATGGACATTCTCGTGAAGACATTTGACCTGAACGGCGGCTCACTCGCGGTGACAACAACATTCGGACTGGATCAGCTCGCAAACAAAACAGAGAAGGAAAATCTTGTTTCGGTGAAGGAATAATTTCTCATTGCACATCACAGAGGATTGCGGGAAGGAGTATGAAACGTCTACCGGGGGGTAAGGCGTTTCATCTGCGGATGAAAAAATATCAAATGCCAATTTTCAAATACCAAAAGTCTTTTTTATTTCGCATTTGAAGATTCTTTGTCATGTGGCATTTGCCCTTTGGCATTTATGATCCCAGCACATTTCCCAAATTCATCACTTGAAGATATTTCACAGTGATCGGATGATGATCCTTACACGTTCCTTACCCCCCATCTTTTTATGACCGCATTGGTCAAACCAGTAACAACACTTCTGGGAGTTGTCTTACTCCTCATTGGTGTTGCCGGCTTTTTTGTAAGCGGTAACCTGCTCGTCTTCGAAGTGGATACCGTCCACAACGTTGTACACATTCTAAGCGGCGTTGTTGCTTTAACTGCCATGAAGAACTACAGCTACTCACGTCTGTACTTGATCCTCTTTGGACTTGTCTACGGCCTTGTGACTGTTGTTGGCTTCATGAATGCAGGAGACATCCTCGGCCTCTTTATGGTCAACAGTGCAGACAACTATCTGCATCTTGTCATTGCCGCGGTGTGCCTTGTTGTCGGCTTTGGATCCAAAAAAGGCGCGTAAGAAGGACATCAAAAAGAGCCCGGTCTGAGGATTGGGCTCTTTTATAAATCTTCAGAACGGGCTGGACGCACGGGAGGCAGTGGCCGCGCTTGTTCGCGCAGATAAAGAATTTTCGCATAAACGTCATCAATACGCGGCACGAAATGAATGCGCATGACGGTTTCCTGCGCTTCTAAAGAAAGAGACCCAAAGTGTAAAAAATTTTGAAAGAGCCCGTGCTGAACTTTGTGGATATCCTGCAACTGCCAGAGGTCAATAGTCTGGTGGTCGTCGATGGTCAGCAGTGTTTTCTTCAGCCGATGCACACGCTTGTCAGTAATAATGAAAACGTACAGAAAATATGCATAAAAGCGAATCATGAATCCCACATGAAGCAGGAGAAAAATGAGTGATAACCCTATGATCACCATGTGACGGGTACCTTGCTCGCTTGGTCCCTCACCAACAAAAAGAATCACAACGGCAATGGCAAGGAGAATCGTATATCCCATGAGTCTCATAAATGGGACGAAGAGACGCAGCCAATGTTGATGAAAATAGAACTGGAAGGATTCTTCGGGATGTTGCCCGGGAAATTCCGTTGTGCCACGGGCTGACAATGTATTCACCATAGCAAAAAGAGGAACATACATACCAAGGCAAGGAGTGTGATGGTATGAACAATGGCGATGGCACGCATGCGTCCTATACTAAAGAACCGCAGCGCCGAGACATCCGACTCATGGGGAAAGGTGATGCCATGAGTGCGCCGCAAAAAAAGCTTCCACAGGACATACTCCGAGAAGAACGTGAAGAGAAACAACGTGCCGAGAACCAAGGCAAGTGATTGCATGGGCAACTGCTTATTCTCCTCTTTCGGAAGGCGTTGGTCAAATTCGGTTGGCGGTGTCTGTTTGAAAATATCCGAACGGAACTCTCTGGGCTCGACGGGCGGAATTCCCCCCACACCCCCCTTCCGCCCGCCTCGCCTTGAATTGGAGCGGAAAGGACGATTTCAAGTTTTTCTAGCCAGCCTTAGCTGGCTCGCTCGGCTTTGCCGAGCTTGGCGGCAAATTCTTTTGTTCTCCTTTTCTTGATTTTACCATTTCCTCTGAAAACAGTATTTCATGCAGTTTGTCGGCTGGAGTTACTGCTGCTATGCCAACGTTTTGGAGAGATACAAGATTAGCAATGGTATCTGTAATTTGTATTTGATTCCCATGCAAAAAGCTCCCAGTCATTATCCCAGCGAGAAATACGATTGGCCCACCTAAGCTTATTTGTCCGGGCTTCCTCAATGGGTTAAGTTGATAAAATACAGGAGAACCGCTGTTCCCACCAAAAGACTGACATTCAAGCAATAGTAATTCCATGAATTTTGCTGGTTTATCTTTTTCCTTCCATTCAATTTTCTCGTCGGATATTAGGGCGACCTTACCAAACCGAATGATTGGCTGATTCTTTTTCTGTCCAATGTGTGAAGTGAATAAGCCGGCAAAAAATACTTCGTCGCCCTCCGCAATTTCGTTTTTAGTGACAATCTCTTTGTTCGCAATCAAATTATCGGGGATAAATTTAAAATCGTAGACATTCTGATCGGGTAAGCAATTAAATACGGCAATATCAACATCTGTGTCTGAATGTTCAAAAACTTTTATATCCTTGAGTGCAATCTTGATTAATTGCGAACCATCTTCTTTTTTATTCAATCGGAGCACGATTTCAGGCAGATAGTTGCCGTCTTTGCCTTTCAAAACATGCTTGGCGGTGACAAAGTAAACGCTAAATACATTCTCATTATCCGCATGCTTTACGCCAATAAAGAAACCCGTTCCGTTGGGTTTGAACTTGTCATTGCCCTCCGGAATAAAAACGAAGGAAACAGATTTTTTGATTTCTTGAAGATGATTGGCCATATTATTCCAAATTACTTTTTCCGAGATTACACTTTTGGCAAAGCGTCTGGAGATTCTCTATCTCCGTTTCCCCGCCCTTGCTCCATGGTTTTCTGTGATCAATATGTAATTCAACACTTGAATCCTTGGCCGGACTTGCCCCACACTGCACGCAAGCGAAATGGTCTCTTTTCAAAACATTAAATCTTAGTCTCAAAGAAATGTCTCTACCCGTTTTGCGCATGCGACCATTTGTTGCTATTTCAGCTGGCTTATATGTGCTTTCTTTTTCGTTTGCATATTCAACGAAGCGTCTTAACGCTTCTGACCAAGAACCAAATCTTCGATTGTAGGGACTTTGAGAAATCTCTGACGGTTTGGAATCTAAATCTCTACGGGTTGGCTGTTTCCCTTTGTGTTGCCAAATGTTGAGTATATTTTCAAACAATTCTTCATCAGAGTAATTAATAATATTGCCACCTTGCAGGCCTGCCTTTGTAAGGGCTTTATTCCAAGTTCCAAACCGCCTTAAAATTGTTGAGGGATCATATTTACCGCCACTTTCAACATACGCCTTCATCGAAAGTTTTTGTTGCCCCGTCCTTCCCGAAACTAAACGTACATCATTTAGTAAATCATCAGTAGAAACGGGGTTATTTTTCGGTGGTGTGTATTGAAAATCGTTCATAGTTATTTCAATAAATCCTCAACGGAAACGCCAAGGGCCTTAGCAATTTTAGCGACCATTTGAACGCCCGGCTTCTTTACAAAATCGCCCTCGATCTTGGCGAGAGTGGAGTATTTAAGCTCGGCTTTCCTTGCCAAGTCGTCTTGGCTCAAGCCCTGCTTTGTTCGTAGCCGTTTAATGTTTTCACCTATTGTTGCCATACTATCCAAGTTTTGATAACATAGAATTATGTTACAATCTTACTGTAAGATTATGATAACGAATTTATTGATTTTACTCAAGAAAAGCCCGCTTTTGGCCTTCATAAAGTTCGAGCCGACATTTTTAACAGGTTCATTGGCAGTTT
>CAZEUQ010000072.1:0-5539 GCA_964515125.1 uncultured Candidatus Peribacteria bacterium | reverse complement strand
GGAAGAATTCACAGGAACAAACAACTGTCACCGTCATGCGAATAATCAATGATGAAAGAAGGGCACTGTTACAAGCACTCGTGACAGGCAATGTTGTGAGGATTCTTCGAGAAAGTGATGTTGCCCAAATCATCACTATCAATCCAAAGGATATGAATCAACGCAACAATGGATTTTCACAAGAAGCAATCGCAATGTTCTCTGACAATCTCAATGCGGTACAGAAGATATTCGAAAGAAAAAGTGATCCATGCGGATAGAAATGTAGCCGGAAACGACCCCTTGCCGGTTTTCTTTCATGCTAGTTCCACTTTACCTCCACCATCCTCTCTTTATTGGCATTCTTCAGCATGCCGCATGTCTTCTTGTGCACGGAAACATCACCGGTACGCGTAATAAATCCTACGATCTCAATCTTCTTTTCATGCTCCTGTGCATTGCAACACTTCGCAAAACGGACTGGCATGGTTGGTCCTCCGACAATTTCGATGATGTGCTGCTTGCGGCTTGTACGCTCGGGACGTTTGGACGGCAATTTCCGCACAACCTCCTTCGGCAATGCAAGATGCTTGAAGATGGCGGATGTGCGCACGGATTTAAGGCCTATCTTTACGAGAAGATCCTCCCGTTCGTGCATGGAAAGAGGGACGCCATCAAATGTCTTGAGGAGATGGAGGTCATTGTCCAACACAGGAAGATGACGTGAGCGCAGTTCGGCATTGAGTGTGTCCCGTCCCAGTATGACAAGCCGTGCGCGGTCCTGTAGCGCAAAGTAATTTTTGAGCTTGGACTTTGCAGACGACGTACGTACCTCTTCGACCCAGCTTAATGTCGGTCGTGGCTGCTTGTGCGTGATGATCTCGACCACATCACCGTTCTCCAGCTTATGGGCAATGGGAACAATGGAGCCGTTCACGCGCGCAGCCTTAAACGCAAGACCGACGTCGGTGTGGATGAGGAATGCGAAGTCGAGTGGAGTAGCTCCTTCGGGCAATTCGATGATGTCTCCGCGCGGCGTTAAAACATAAATGTGATCCACAAAGCCAATGCGATCCAGAGGATCTTCATGATCTTCGGTACGGCCGGTTGCCAGCGGCACAATCTGCTGCTTATTGAGAATGGATTTAATCTGCATGCCCGAGAGTGCACGGCGCACCGTGTCGCCCTGCTCTTTATACCCCCAGTGCGCAGCGATGCCGTATTCTGCTTCGCGATGCATAGCCTCTGTGCGGATCTGCACTTCCACTTTAATGCCAGGAGATACACCGGGAATACGAAGGAGGCATGTATGCAGGCTTTGGTACCCGTTGGGCTTCGGGAAGGAAATGTAATCTTTAAACCGATGCGACAGCGGCGTTGCGAGCTTATGCAAAAGCCCCAGTGCCTGGTAACAATCTGCTTCCGTTTTTACAACGACACGCACGGCAAAAAGATCGTGGATATCCTCTACACTCGTCACTCCTTTTGTTCTCATCTTCAAAAAGACGCTGTACGGATGTTTCTCGCGTCCTTCTATGCGCGCAGAAACATGTTCCGTTTTGAGGGTAGAGGAAATGGCGTCCGTTGCAGCATGAAGAAGTTCCGGGTGCTCACCATGCATGCGCGTGAGCTGTTCTTCAATGCGTTCTGCGTCCGTTGGATACACAATAGGAAAGGCAGCATGCTCAAGGCGATGTTTGAGCGTGTAAATGCCAAGCCGCGCGGCAACAGGCGCAAACAATTGCAGTGCTTCTCTGCACGCACGAAGGCGATATTCCTTTTTGACAAGATCCAAGTGTTCCAAAACATAACAACGTAAACAGAGCTTCATCAGCACAACACGGATGTCGTCGGACACGGACATCATCATCAGTTTCAAGTCATCGATAGAACGTCTTCGATCATTGATGTTTAAGTGAAAAAGAAGGTGCACACTGCTCACCAATTCGCGGACGTGCGCCCCAAATTCCTCTTCAATATCGGTAACCGACATGGCACGAAGAGAAAGAGCATGATGCAAAAAGCAAGCGACGAAGGCATCTTCATCGGGGCAAAATTCAAACATCACTTCAAGGCACCCACACGCATGATCCATGTAGCTTTGGTGCATATACGGGTGCTGCTTGTCTCCGTACAAGGTCTGTGCACGCTCACATGCCCGTTCGAGGCGCTCTTGATTGAACCCCGGAAATAAGACCTTTATTTTGTCGAGAACGGGCCTCTTCTGGGAACGCGTAAGGAGGGTCATGGAAGGCACGATTATAGCACAGGGGAAATAGTAATTGACTTCCCTGTAAATCCAGCTATACTTCGCTCAGTCCGAAGACCGGAGGCACTAGGCCCCAGGCCGAACGTAAGCCCTCCCGAGGAATACAGCAGCGCCCACCCGGCCCCGGCTTGGTGTATCGTGCCGTGTTCCTCGCTGGTCTCCCGGACCCCATCCGGAGCCAGCGATTTTTCTTTTATGCTGGCCTCTGTCACCGCGGGCCGAAGGCCCGCTCTAGCTACTAACCGCTACCCGCTACCCGCTCGTCTATGGCCCTCACTCGCGACCAAAAAGCACAGCAGCTTACCGACCTGAAGGATAAATTCCAGAAGGCAAAGTCTGTGATGTTCGCCCACTACATTGGACTCACCGTCAGTGACGTGAGTGAACTTCGTAGCAAACTGCGCGAGAAGAACGCAGAAATGAAAGTAGGCAAGAAGACGCTCATGAAGATCGCCGCGAAGGAACTGAATCTTCCGGAAATCTCCGATGACATGATGGAAGGCCCCGTTGCGTGCATCTTCAGCTTTGAGGATCCCGTCGCCGGTGCGCAGATTGCCGTGAAGTACGGAAAGGACCACGAACAGGTAAAACTGATTGGCGGCTTGTTCGAAAATGCACTTCTGACGAAGCAACAGGCGATGACATTCGCAACTCTGCCAACAAAGCAGGTGCTCCTTGCAACGTTCGCCATGATGATCCGCTCGCCGCTCACAACGTTCGCGTCCGCTGTCAGCTCTCCATTGAGCTCCTTCGCACGCGCAACGAGCGAACTCGCAAAGAAGAAGGAGGCGCAACCAGCGTAATCAATCGCATTTTTATTTATTTTTTCCCATTCATCCCATGTCAGACTCTGCAACAATCTCCCTCACGAAGGAGGAGCAGGCAGTCATCGATGCGCTCGAGAAGCTCAACGTGATTCAGCTCAACAATGTCGTGAAATTCATGGAACAGGCATACGGCATCTCCGCCGCAGCTCCTGTTGCCATGGCAGCCGCTCCCGCCGCTGGCGGAGGAGCAGCCGAAGCTGCCGAAGAGAAGAGCTCCTATAACGTGGAGTTGACTGACTCCGGCGCACAGAAGATCGCCGTCATCAAGGTCGTGCGTGAGCTCACACAGCTTGGTCTTGGTGAAGCAAAGGCAATTGTCGACGGTGCTCCAAAGATGCTCAAGGAAGGAGTTGCCAAGGCCGATGCAGATACCTGGAAGAAGAAGCTGGAAGAAGCAGGTGCAAAGGTGACGTTGAAATAATCTTCGTTGATTATCACAAGAAAAGGGAGGCATTTGTCTCTCTTTTTTTGAATTGTGAATCATGAATTGGGAATACAATCATTCAAGATTCTCAATTCTCGATTCCTCATTCCTATGCCTCGTTTCCTCCTCCCCGACCTCCTCCGTACCGTCGCCATCGTGCTCATGGTGATCTACCATATCGCCTTTGATCTCGTTGTGTTGTGGGGCATAAGCCTTCCCATTCTTACGGGAGGATGGTGGCTCCTTGCGCGCTCGGCGGCGGCGCTCTTTCTTTTTACGAGTGGCCTGACCGATGCCATTCCACGAAAGCAAAAGAGGACATGGCGACGGTTTTTCATTCTTGCGGGGTGTGCGGCACTCGTGACGCTTACAACCATGCCCATTGGAAGCGATTTCATCAAGTTTGGCATTCTGCACCTCATGGCTCTTTCGGTGCTTCTTCTCCTCCCCTTCCGAAAACTTCCAGACGCAATGAATGCCGCAATCGGCATCGTGATCATTGTCGTGGGCACGAAGATGGGCTCGCCCATCACGTACAATCCACTACTCTTCCCGCTTGGATTCATTACACAGACGTTCTCATCGCTGGATTACTTCCCCGTCCTTCCGTGGTTCGGGTGGATTCTGCTTGGACGAAGTGCGGCAACGCCCCTGTTTGATGCCTTCCCAAAGACGTACACGCAGAACCAAAAAGAATATGCGTTTTTATTGCTGCCGGGAAGGCGTTCTCTCCTGATTTATTTGATCCATCAACCGATCCTGCTTGCAATTCTTGCAATGATACTCGGGAATCCAAGAGGTTTTATATCTTTTTGATGGGCTTCAGGTCACACACAACGTTGGATGTACTCACGGTATGCACGGGCTTTTCCCCGCGCTGCCATTGATCGATGGACATGAAACAATCGAGATACATGTTCTTCATGCTGTCATCGCTGTAGAAGGCAATATGAGGTGTCACGATGACATTAGGGTGCTTCAGAAGCTTCTCATTCCACAGAAAATCCCGTTCATGTTCCAGCACATCCAACAGTGCATAGCGAATTTTGCCGGATTCAAGCGCCTGTAAGAGCGCCTGTGAATCAATGAGTTCACCGCGAGCGGTATTCACCAAGATCACGCCGTCTTTCATGTGGGAAATCGTCTCCGCATTGATCATATGGGTTGTATCGGGCGTTGCGGGCACATGGAGCGTGATGACATCGCTCTCTGCGAGAAGTTCGGGCAGTTCCGTATAGGTAAGTCCGTAGAATTCGGTCAATTCAAGCACTCTGCATTGGTCGCTGCCGAGGAGCTTCATGCCGAATCCATGGCCAATCTTCGCAACCTTGCGACCGATCTTTCCTGTCCCGACGATACCAAGTGTTTTCCCAAAGAGAGACATGCCCCGAAGGCCGTGATAATCGAAGTGTCCGGCTTTCACTTCCCGATTCCCCTCTTCGATGTGACGCAACGTACCGAGTAAAAGCGCAAACGCGTGCTCGGCAATCACGTGGGAACCATAGTCCGGTACATGGCAGACGACAATTCCCTGCTTTGCGCATGCATCGAGGTCGATGTGATTGGTCCCTACGGAACGTGTGAGGAGCAGTTTGAGATCTGGAAGTGACGTGATGATTTCTTTGGTAAATTGCGAATAGATAAATGTGGAGACGACATTCTTGCCACTACATGCCTTGATGAGATCGGCGCCATTCAACGGTGTATCAACAATCGCAGCATCCGGAAAACGCGCTAAAACCATCGCACGGTCCGATGCATCTACTTCAAGGAAGAGCATGTTCATAAAGCAAGTATACAGAGAATAACTCAAAAGCAGAAAGATTTGCAAATTAAATTTTTAGTTTTCTAATCTCTTTGTATAATAAAACGTGTAAGGGGTATGCGTCTTGAATTTCTGTCGTATTTTAACTTGAGGAGTATGTGGTCATATGCCTGCCCCCATTTTGATTTTCTGTACGATATTGATCGTTTGGCCACTGACTGTATTGCGGATACACTACTGAAACACTGGACAGATCTAGAAGTTCTAACCGATGG
>CAZEUQ010000071.1:0-5659 GCA_964515125.1 uncultured Candidatus Peribacteria bacterium | reverse complement strand
GTTCGCCGGCGGGCTGATTCTCGGATGTCTTCTCGGAAGAGGTAAACACATCGATGGTTGCAAGAATCCACCCAAGCGGGTTCCACCATGGGTAGCCCACATTTTTCTTGGGATTCAAAATATTCTGTGCTTCCTTTTGGAGCTTTTTTTGCCATCCCGATTTTGCGGGGCGGAGCACGAATTGCACGGCGGCACCTTCATCGCTCTTCAATTTACTAAAGGCATTCGTAATGGCGTTGAGCGGGTCGCTTTTTAATTGCGTGTATGTTTTAAAGGGATAGACAAATGATTTCGTGGGGACAAGATAGGCTGATGCCGGTACCGAATTCTGCGTGAAGATGTTGTAGTCTTCCACTTCATCCACAACCGCATCCGGATAAAACGACGTGATCTGTTTTTCGACAAGTGATGCAATGGAACGTGGTACCACGACAAACGTGAGAATCTCCCCAGCCAGCGCCGCGTATTCCACCGAAATGAAAGGGCTCCCTTTCCAAAAACGATTCACGCTGCCGTTGCGTAAACTGGCTAGCACTTGGTAGAGGTGGTCCATAATGCCCAACACTTCACGGAAATCTTTCCCCGTCGAAAATTGTTCCGATTCCTGTTCCTTATCCTCTTTGCTCTCTTTCTTTGGCGTAAGAACCTGCAAAAAGACAAGTTCCCGTTCCCGTTTCCAGTCCGCACTCACGCGAAGAAACGCGAGCACCCCAAGGAGTAGAACGACAATGCCGGCAAGGAGGGCAATCAGCTGCAGGAGCTGCATGAAAGGATCGTAGCACGAGAAAGTAGGAAATCTGAAGGGGATTAGGCGCCAGATGAAAGGCCCGTGCCGCTTTGAAAAATTCGGAGGTCTCTGTGAACAATTCGTTTCCGTCGCCTTGAAAAATTTCCGTTGCGTATTCCCTGCGAACGCAGCGTGGCAAACGTCCGGGGGGGGAATACTGGGGTGGCTGACATTTGCAGCGGAGTAAGCAGATGGAATCGCAGGAAATTTTTCACAGCGACTGTTTCCCATTCGGGCCTGAAGGCCTCAGGGCCTGAACGGCTTTGCTCCACTTTCTTTGCGTCAAAGAAAGTGGTAACCCATCATCCGCGGCCCGAAGGGCCGCTCTGGTATATGCCGTTGATTTTCTACAAGAGAATCAGCTCTGCAACCAAAATCCCTAGCGTTGCGCTCAAGGTGATCGTTATGACAACTTCGCGAGGTGTCAGCATGCGAGGGTGTGAACGTTCAATATGCGCAAGGCTCATCGTTTCGATTTTCTGATTGTCCACCATGCCCATCCATTCATAGACGAGAAGCGCCAGCACAAATGCGATTGCAAGAACAAGCGCCCAGGTGCCGGTGGCTGGTAACGCGAGCGCCTTCATATTCAAGGCCTTACGAAAGTGAGACGCGTGTGTAGGACTTCACATTCGCTCCGCCAAGCATGGCGCCTACCGTCATGGACGGATCCTTTACGAACGGTTGTGAGATGAGAGCGTTTTCCTCACGGAATTTCTTTTCTTTGCCGACCATGATCTTTTCTTGCATCTCGGCTGGTTTTCCTTCCTTGGAAAGCTGCTCCTTCCAGATCTCTTTCTCTTTCAGTACTGCCTCTTTCGTAATTTCAGCAGGGGATGCAACTTGTGGGTTCATCGCAGCGGCATGCATGGCTGCATCCGTTGCCTTTGCGTTGTCTGCGCCATCCAAGCCGATGATCACGCCGATCTTTCGGTTGCTGTGCACATACGTACCGATGACGGGAGCTTCGATGAGATGCTGTTCTCCAATGGAAATATTTTCTCCGAATTCAAGGACTGCCTTCGGAATCCTTTCTTCTGCAAACTTTGCAAGACCGGCCTCGCCATCCTTCAAGAGGTGATCGGCAAGCGCTTGGCCTAGCGCAAGAAAGCCGTCGGAGCGGCCGACGAAGTCTGTCTCACACTTCAGGAACACCAGCGCCGCCTTCGATCCACTGGATGCAATGAAAATAGCGCCTTCACCCTGTTCACGCTCGGCCTTCTTTACCGCTTGTGCTTGGCCCTTCTTGCGGAGAATCTCAATTGCTTTTTCTTCATCGCCACCTGCTTCTTCCAGCGCAGCTTTTACAGCGAGCATCCCGACACCGGTGCGGGCACGGAGCGAGGCAATTTGAGAGGGGGAGATGGGTGACATGGTGAGGAGTGGTTAGTAAGTTGATTAGTTGATTAGTTGACTGGCTTGCCCTGATGAGTGAAGCGAGGAAGGGTGATGAAGTGGTTGATTGGTTGACTAGTTTTTGGTGACAAAAGTTCAGATTTCAAATCTCGTTGGTTCTTCGGTTCTTTTCAATTGGATCTTTCATTCTTCCTCCTTCTTCGATCCCTTCGCTAGTTCCTCACCGACCGTTTGCAGAATGATGGCAATCGACTTCACGGCATCATCATTTGCGGGAATGGGACCGGTAAATTCATCGGGATCTGCATTGGAATCGCAAATACCATACACCGGAATACCAAGCTTCTTTGCTTCCAGCACTGCGACGTGGTCGCGGATGGCATCTACCACGAACAGTGCATCGGGAACATCTTTCAGCGTCGCGACACCCGAAAAGGCAAGATCCAGCTTCGTGAGCTGTTTGCGTAGCTGCGTCTGTTCTTTCTTCGTGTACTTTTCGATTTCGCCTGTCTTGAATGAGCTCTGTAAATCGAGGTACGTACGAATGCGACGCTTCATCGTGGGCCAGTTTGTCACGAGTCCGGGCATCCACTTCTTTGTCACAATCGGTTGGCCCGTCATGCGGCCAATGTCTTCCACCAACGTAATGCCCTGTGGCTTTGTCGAGACGAACAAAATCGTCTTGCCCGATTTCTGCATGGCGCGGAGTTCGTCACACACCTTCCCCAGTGCGGTGCGTGTCTTGGAGAGATCAAAGATATGAATCCCTTTGCGCACACCGTAGAGGTACGGCTTCATTTTCGGGTTCCACTTTTCTTTGCGGTGGCCAAAGTGGCAGGCGTTATCCAGGAGTTGTTTTTCGCTAGGGATTGGCATACGAGACTGGAGAAAAAATGAGTGAAGAAATCAGAAGGCAGAAGTCAGATATCAGCGACGATCAGCTGATTTTTCGATGAGGACAAAAATTTGGCATCCTTGGGTTCAAACGGACGACGTCTTTTCGCACGTTGTGGAGGATTTCCGGAAGGAGAGCACCCTTCGCAAAGCTCAGGGTGATCCGCCGAGCGGATCAGGACCACGCGATCGGTCGTACGCGACGACGGGGAGGATACAGGGGAGGGAGGGTCTGGGCAAGAGTATCTGTGGGAAGAAATCAGAAGGCAGAAGGCAGAAATCAGAAGCTGATCGTTGGTTTTTGATCGCTGTCCGCCTTTCGTATTTCTGCTACTCTCATTGCATGCGCTCCCCCCACCGAGGATTCACCCTCATTGAACTCCTTCTTGTCATTACCATTCTCGTTATCATCCTTGGAGCTATTTTTGTGTTTGTGGATCCTGTGCGGCGTTTCAATATGACGCGGAATGCAGTTCGAAGAACGGATAGTGCAGCCCTTGCGAAAGCTATTTCCTTCGATCTCTCGGATGAAGAGGGAAGTGGTACAGATGCATCGCGTCTTGTGAAACGCAAATGGAAGCACCTAGGAAAAGATACGCAAGGATGCTCCATTTCCTGCGGGGACCTCGGACGCTCCACAACGGCCGTTCGCTTTGATGCGGGTGCGGGAACGGCAAGCGGCGACATGGTGGTTCCATGGCAGTCCGATTTGGATCTCTCTGTTGTGCGTCCATTTTCTATCACCTTCTGGGCAAGGCCAACGCAGCTCAATACAGGCATTCTCTCCAAAGATCTTGCGGGCGGTGGAAGAGGGTACGCCGTGTTTTCTTACACATCCGGCGAGCTTATTTTTCTCCTCTTTGAAGCTCCGCGCATTCAACTCGTCGTTGCAGAACATATCTTTACGCCCGGCACCTTTACGCACGTTGCCATTGTTCAGAATGGAGGAAACATCATGGTCTACAAGGACGGGACTCCCGTGGATGTCGCACAAACTCCTGTCGATTTTTCTTTTGCAGAACCACAACCAGCACCACTGCACATTGGGAGTGTTGGTGGAGACGCAATTACATTCTTTGCTGGCATTCTCTCAACGTTTTTTGGAGGATCTGGTGTATCACCCTACCACGGAACATCGTTTTTCTTAGGCACGCTGGATGATGTACGCATCTTCTCCGGAGCGCTTCCTGCTGAAGATGTACAGCGTGTTCAGAAGGGAGGGGAGCAGCTGGATCCTTCCGTTATTACGATCGCACATTGGATACTTGATGAAGGAGAAGGGAAGGCTGTGGAAGACAGTAGTGATTTCACGCACGATGGGCGTTTGAACAATGCTGTACAGTGGGTGCACGACGGCCCTCTTCTCACGTATGCATTGCCGAATAGATGTATTGATGTCGAGCCGGAGCTTGCATCGCTTGGGTATCTTCCTTCTGTTCCGATTGGTCCCGCAACGGATGAGGTGACACCAACGGCAGGGAAGACCTACTATATTGCTCGGAATAGAGATGGGATTATCTCCGTGCGATCTTGCCTGAGCGAAGGCGAGGGGCGACAGGGAGGCGGAGCGGGGCCACCCATTGAAGTTTCTCATTAATGCTATGCATACTCGTTCATCCACATACTCTGGGCTCCGACGAGGATTCACGCTCATTGAATTACTCATTGTCATTGTTATTCTTGTTCTTCTTCTTGGAGCGATCTTTGTCTTTTTAGATCCTGTACGGCGTTTCAACATGGCGCGCAACACGACGCGCAGAACCGATAGCGAAGCAATTGCAAAGGCCGTTTCCTTGGCACTCACCGATGCAGAGCAGGAAGTGCCACCGCATATTGGTATTCTTGATCGAAAATGGAGAATGATCGGGAAGGCCGACCGTGGTTGCAGTCTTGCGTGTGGCGATTTGGGTCAGTCAGATCATTCGGTATACCTGGATGGTAATGGTTCAGGCGCTTTTGTGAATAATACGTCGCTTGGTAACATTCCCCCAGCCAGCGCGATTTCATTTTCTTTTTGGGTGAAGCCGACCAGCGCTTCGGGAGGTCTCATTTTCCAAAAAATCGGAACAACAAAAGGATATTCAGTGCTCCTTGGCCAAGCGAATCCGGGAGAACTACATGTCTATTTTGCAGGATACGATGCAGATGGCCTTGTGGGTATCGCCAACAATACTAAAATACCCGTTGATCAATACACGCACATTCTGCTTGCGTTTCAAAATTCTCCCCAACAAGCACATGTCTATGTGAATGGCAGAGATGATACCTCTTCCGCTTGGGGAAATGGCCTTGATTCTATTGATTCGACCGTTCCTTTGCGTCTTGGTGGTAAATTTAATGGTCGCGTCTTTAGCACGAGTGTGCAGATTGCAGCCTTGAAAGGCTACGTTGACGATTTTCGCATCTATAAGGGGCTCTTGGATCCTTCAGACGTTATGAACATATATCGTGGAGGCGAACATCGTCATCATTCCAGCCCCAATGCAACGCTCGTTGCCCATTGGACGTTTGACGAGCCGCCTGCCAATGGTTTCTTTGAAGATGTGAGCGATAATGAGTATGGCCTTGATCAGGAAAAGTTGATTGTGTCGGATGATGTTCCGAACACACCGACTGTCCGAT
>CAZEUQ010000070.1:0-5914 GCA_964515125.1 uncultured Candidatus Peribacteria bacterium | reverse complement strand
ATCTTGAAGGTATCGGCACCAAAGAAGAGCGCATCTCCTTTTTTTGCGCCCGTTTCTTTTTGCAGCGTCTCCAAAAATCCTTGTTTGAAGAATTTAAGAAGTGGTGATTTTGGTCCATCTTCTGCAAAGAGGATATAGGCGAGTCCTTTTGCCTTCAGCTCCTTTGCAAGTTCTGTCCACGTATCTATTTCACTGCGCGTGAGGGCGGCGCCACCAGGCACACAGAGTGCGCGTACTGTTCCTCCTGCCTTCAGTGCCTTTTCAAAGACTTCAAAACCACATCCTTCACAGAGGGAAGAGATATCTTTGATAGGTAGGTCGAAGCGAAGGTCAGGTTTATCCGAACCATACGTGTCCATGACGTGTTGCCACGTGTAGCGTTCGATTTTTTTATTCTTGAGCGGCTTTGCGGAACATTCGTTGAGGATCGCCATGATAGATCCTTCGATAATCTTCTGCACGTCTTCCTGCTCACAGAAGCTCATTTCAAAATCCAGCTGCAGAAACTCCGGTTGCCTGTCACCTCGCAGATCTTCATCGCGGAAGCACCGTGCAATCTGGAAGTATCGGTCCAGTCCCCCGACCATCGTAAGCTGCTTGAGCTGCTGCGGGCTTTGCGGCAGGACGAAGAATTCACCAGGATACATGCGGGATGGCACCATGTACTCGCGCGCGCCTTCAGGCGTACCGTTAATGAGGCATGGCGTATCGATTTCCAAACAATCCTGCGCAATGAAGTAGTTCCGGATGATCTGGAAGACCTTGGAACGAAGTTCGATATTTTTCTTGATGCGCTCGCGGCGCATGTCTAAATAGCGATACTCCAGTCGGAGCTCTTCATGCACATCTTTTTCTTGATCGATTTCAAAGGGGGGTGTTTTTGCTTCATTGAGGATCTGGATCGCTTCGCTGATCACTTCAATCATGCCGGTAGGATTCTCTTTGCGTTCTGCTCCTTCTAAACGCTTCCGAACGTTGCCGGACACTTTTAGCACCCATTCGGGGCGAACCTTTTCACCAATCGCAAAAAGATCTTTTTGCGCAGGGTCGATGACAACCTGCGTAAACCCGTAACGATCACGAAGATCCAGGAAGATGAGCCCTCCATGATCGCGTCTGCGATGCACCCAGCCACAGAGCGTCACCGATTTTCCGATCATTGTTTCTGTCAGTTCGCCGCAGGTGTGGGTTCGTAGCATGATGAGCAGAGGATAGAGAAAAGAGGGCTCGCTGAGGAGTGATTTTTGCGAAGAAAAGGGAAATTGACAGAGTAAGATTCTTCTTTACAATATGCGAACTATGTCCATCTCTCACCTCTTCGCAAAACCCCATGATCCTGTTGACCTTCCTCCCGTTGACGAATTCGAGGCCAGTTTTTCATTGAGAGTACAAGGAGCAGAAAGTGAAGATGCGTTGCGCGAGATTGGCACAATAGTTCGCACGTACCTTGAACAAGGTCTTCTTCCAGAAGCACGAGCGAATAAATTATGGGATAGCATGCGAGATCGCAGTCATGTTCTGCAATCGGTCTATGCCCTTGCGAATACCGTTCGCAAGCAACTTCTTGCGCATCAGTCGGATATTCTGCAGGAAGAATGGGCAGGAGTGACATCCCTGTCACATGCAGGAAGGCCTGTAAGGCGCGAAGGAATTCCAAATCAGTGTCATGCACATATTGATGAACTCACTGCAGCAATGAAGATACATGCGATCGAACAGGTAAAAATCGGAGCAACAAAACTTCGCATTCAAGAAGGAGACGACTGGCAATTCATCCCGCATGTGATTGAAAGAGAGTATTGATGCGTATCGGCGGGCACTTGTATGTGAAAAAACCCGAGCAACATCTTGCAGAAGTACGGAGCCTGTTCCTGCCTCCTTAATGGAAGAGCCTTCCTAGCTCCTCTTTAAACTCTTCGACATCTTTGAATTCCCGGTGCACGGATGCAAAGCGGATATAGGCAACTTCATCCAGTTTTTTAAGAGCACCCATCACGTCCTTCCCAATGGTCGTACTGGCAACCTCTTCTTTGTTGGCACTCCATTTTTCTTCCAATTTATTGAGCAAGTCATCAATTTTCTTCTGGCTGATGGGTCGTTTTGTGCATGCAAGCCAAATGCCGCGCTCAAGTTTTGAACGGCTGTACGGCTCTCTTGTGCCGTCGCGTTTCACGACGATCATGGATGCCAATTCCTGACGTTCAAATGTTGTGAATCGATGATGGCACGTATCACACTCGCGGCGCCTGCGAATGGCACGCCCATCCTCCGTGAGGCGTGAATCCACAACCGAGGTCATTTCCGACTTGCAGCGAGGACAGTGCATGACCTTAGCTTACCACTTCATTGCGCCCTTTTGAGTCATCTTCTTACTTTCTATGGAATCCGCTCAATCGTGGATCCGTGTCATCCATACATGACGGATGTACATCCGTCAGATTCATAATGGTCCGAATGAAATGTTCATGCCCAGGAATAATCACAGGAGAACCGATGGGTTTTCCATACGCATTTTCTACGCTCACACCGGCCGGCGTCATTTCGCTGCCAGCATCGTTACGAATTCTGTTGCCATCGGGGCCAACGATACTTTCTGAAGGAAGAGGCTCATTATCCTGGCGCATTTTGAGAAGCATACAAAGATTGGGGAAAAATTGGAGACCCTACCTTATGCATACATCGCCTTCCCTGACAAGGGTCATGGTGTCACCTTTTATAGACACGATTGTTGATGGTTTTGCGTGAGGGAGAGTGCCTGCATTCAGCATCCAGACGGGCTCCAAAGCTTCCTTTGAAAATTGTGCAAGAAGATCTTCCAGAGAATACGGCTCCGGTTTTCCATGGACATTTGCTGATGTTGTACTGATAGGAATTTTTGCCTGCTTCGCAAGGTCCATCGCCACATTGTTGGAGGATATACGGATACCAAGTGTGAGCGACGATGGGTCAACATCGACGACAGGATGGATACTCATCTTCTTCTCATCATGAACCGGAAGGATCATAGTAAGGGGGCCAGGGAGGTATTTTTTGCCTAACTCTAGGGCTCTTTCGGACCAATCGACATACTCCTTCGATGCGTCGATGGAAGCAAAAAGCGCGCTCACGGGTTGTGAAAGCGGCCTCTCTTTGAGAGTAAACATGCGCCGCACCGCATCGACATTCGTCATATCGCATGCGATGCCATAACACGTTTCGGTGGGATGGATGACAATACCGCCGGTCCGCAGAAAGTTTGCTGCATCAGTGATGGCCTTCTCCGAAGGGGGAAGAATGTGCATAGGTTTATAGTACCCCAGCAGCGCCCCTCCGCGGGCGCGGTCATGTCGGTATTTGCCGCAGTCACGGAGGGCTGCTGCTTGTTCTTTTTTTATATATTTGATAGTTGTTTGGCCTTTGCCATTTGTTATTTGGAATTTTCAAACTACGCCTCTACCTGATACTTCTCCAATACCTTCTCAATCTTGCTTTCTAAAATTGCAGACATCGTCACTGTAAGCGGGACCGGAACAATCTTCTCGCCAATCTTCAGTTGGATCTTTTCGCGTCCGGGAAATTTTTCAAATACTGATTTCAAATCCATAAGGAGTTGTTTGGATGCCTGCGCAGGAAGTTCAATAGTATGAATGGAGATCTGCACGGAGGGATCGGATGAAGCGTGCTCTGATGCAATATCAGCTTTCTGAAGCTGAAGTTTCTTCATGGGTTCAGCCATGTCCATACCATCCAAAATCCATTGAGAGAGGGGGCCCATCAATTGACCGGAAAGCTCACGAGAAGATGGTGCTGCCTTTGGCACCATATCTGCCTCCTCTGTAGAGATGGGCTCGTCATCCTCAAGTGGGCGTGCGCGGGAAATACCATTCTTCGCCTCTTCTTCATCAAAGAATCCTTCAGCCTTTGCTTTTTCCACAACACTTGAGAGGACAGACCGCTTGATGGCATCAGCGCGAACTTGCAATTGTCCTCCGCGTGCATCGAGTGTGCCCCCAATGACAAGGAGTGAATCGGACTTTTCAAGAAGGTCCGCAGCTTGGCCATACGTACGGGGGAAAAGTGTCACTTCCATTGTTCCGGTGGGATCCTCTATGGTGAGGATCGCCATTGCCTCACCTTTCTTCGTGCGCATGACTTTGATGCTCTCCAAAATCCCCGCAATCGTAATTTTTCTGTTCACATCTTTTTGAGAAAGGTCACGAATGAGTTTCGCTTTCTTACCAATATACTTCGTAAGTCCAGCAAGAGGATGGCTGGACACAAAGAGTCCAAGTGTCTCCTTTTCCCAGGCAAGCTTTTCGTGCGCAGATGCCGGTGGAACGTTCTCGAACATGATTCTCACCGCCTCTGATTCTTCTGTAAGACCTGCAAAGAGATCGTCTTGGGTCGAGCCAATGTCTCCGGATGACTTGGAGAAATCAGCAATTTTTTCGTACTGGCGCACAAGTACGCCACGATCGCCAAAGGAATCCAGTGCGCCGGATTTCGCGAGTGCCTCCAATGTTTTCTTGTTAAGAATTTTTGCCGGAACGCGCCTGGCAAAGTCTTCCAGGTTTGCAAACCTGCCACTTCCCGAAGTACTTGTTTCATCGCGAATGGCAATAATCTGACGGACAGAACTTTCTCCTACGCCCTTGATGGCTGTTAAACCGAAACGAATGGCGTTGTTGGGCAGAGCTGTAAAGTGCGCGAGAGATTCGTTAATGTCTGGAGGATAAACCTGAATACCCATGGCTCTCGCTTCGGTAATTTCAATGGAAATGCGATCTGTATCACCATTTTCACTGGAAAGGAGCGCTGCCATGAATTCCGTTGGGTAATGCGCCTTCAGGTATGCGGTTTCGTATGCAATGCGCGCGTAACTGGCGCCGTGTGATTTGTTGAATCCGTAATTCGCAAATGGTGTGATAACGTCATCGAAGAGTGTGACGCCCAATTGGCGCTCGTATCCTTTGGCTACCGTTCCTTCGATAAATTTTTCGCGCTGCGCATCTAGTTCGTGTTTAATCTTTTTTCCAATCGCACGACGGAGAAGGTCTGCTTCTCCAAGAGTAAAACCCGCGAACACGCGTGCCATCTCGAGAATCTGCTCCTGATAAATACCAACACCGTATGTTGGCTTCAGAATGGGCTCCAGGTCGGGGTGCAAATACTTCACGTCTTTCAATCCGTGCTTACATTTGATGTAGTCTGGAATTTTTTCCATGGGGCCAGGACGATACAAAGACACCATGGCGGTAATGTCGTCGAAGGTAGAAGGCTTTAGTTGCTTTAAGTATCTGCGCATTCCGCCGGATTCCAACTGGAACACGCCCGTTGTTTCCGCACGGGAGAGCAGTGCAAAGGTTTCCTTGTCATCCGTCGGAATGGTCTGAATGTCGATCTTCTTCCCGTGCATGCGTTCGATGATTTCAAGCGCCGTCTGAATGATGGTCAGGTTTTTGAGTCCCAGGAAATCCATCTTCACAAGTCCCAGTGCTTCCAGTGGCTTTGCATCGTACTGCGTGATAGTGATGTTCTCATCCTTCGGTGCACGTTGGAGTGCCGTATAGTGCACTGCGGATTCTGGAGTAATGACCACACCACATGCGTGAACCGATACGTGCCTTGCCTTTCCTTCCAACTTGAGCGCAATTTCCATCAGCTTTTGGTATGTTTCGTTGCTATCGACGAATGTTCGCAGTTCGGCGGATTCCAATGCTTCTGTAAGAGACGTGCCGGGGCGATCGGAAATAAGTTTTGCGAGTTCGTTCATTTCGATAAACGGTACGCCAAACACCCGGCCTGTATCTTTCACCGCAGCGCGTGCTGCCAGCGTTCCAAACGTACAGATCTGCACGACACGATCGGTACCGTATTTCTGACGCACGTACTCCAACACTTCATCACGGCGCGTATCGGCAAAGTCCATATCGAT
>CAZEUQ010000069.1:0-6146 GCA_964515125.1 uncultured Candidatus Peribacteria bacterium | reverse complement strand
GAGTACAGTGAGTGTGACGTCTCATTCGAGACATTTTAGTACATTCCATCATACGATGAAATCCATCCAGGACTGGGTGAAGCAAAAAATCAGTCCAGCAGAACAGAAGAAGCTGGAGGCGCAATCACCGCTGCCCCCAAAAAATAATGCTCATCAGAAGAGCAGGCCGCCACAGCAGACACGGCCACAACAGCAACGGCCGCTTCAACCGCAGAAGCAGCGTCTCCCCGTTATGCCGCAAGGCAAAGGGCTTAAAATCTATCCTCTTGGAGGATTTGAAGAAGTGGGACGTAACTGCCTTGTGGTCGATGTCGACGGCGATCTGTATATCATCGATACGGGTCTTCAATTCCCAGAAGAAGACATGCCCGGTATCGACTACCTCATTCCCGACATCACGGCACTGAAAGGACGCGAGAAAAACATTAAGGCGATCCTCTTCACGCACGGCCATTTAGACCACATTGGCGCCGTACAGCACGTGATTGCAGGGCTCCAGTTCCCGCCGTGTTACGGCACGCGCCTTACGATGGCGTTCGTTCGCAAGCGTCTCGACGAGGAGAAAATGACGAGCCGCACGAAGCTCAACGTTGTTGAATTTGGGAAGAAAATTCCCATCGGGCGCATCCAGGTGGAATTTCTCCGTGTGACACACAGTATTCCCGACTCTGCTGCCATTGCCATCCATACACCGCACGGAACCATCGTTCACACGGGTGACTTTAAATTCGACTTAACACCGATGAATGAACCGCCTGCAGACTTTCAACGTCTTGCGGAACTTGGCGATGAAGGCGTTCTTGCCATCATTGCAGACTCTACCAACGCAACGAAACCAGGGAACGCACTCTCGGAAAAAAATATCTCCGAAACCCTGTTCAATTTGATGCGCGACGCCAAAGGGCGTCTGGTCATTTCCACCTTCAGTTCACTTCTTAATCGCCTGCAGCAGGTGATTGAACATGCGAAGACGCTCAACCGAAAAGTCTTTGTGGTTGGCCGCTCCATGGAGGAGAACATCGATATCTGTGTGAAGTTGGGGTACATCAATCCCCCCCGCGGGCTCATCCGCAAGGCTGGTCCTGGGATGGAGAAAATTCCCGATAAGGAAGTACTCATCCTCACGACAGGTTCTCAAGGGGAAGAGCGCGCAGGCCTTGCACGCATGGGCCTTGGTACGCATCAGCATGTGCGCGTGCAAGCAGGAGATACCGTTATCTTGAGCTCGAACCCAATTCTGGGGAATGAACGCGCCGTTGCGAAAGTGGTGAATAACCTTCACTTACTTGGCGCACGCGTGTTTACAAATCAGGAACTTGCACTGCACACAACCGGCCACGGCTATGCGAATGACATCCTTTTGATGCATCGCCTGGTGCGTGCGAAGCACGTGATCCCGGAGCATGGTGAACCCTACATGCGTGCTGCGCATGCGGACCTCGTCCGTTCCATCGGTTACCCAGACAATCAAATTCACCTGCTCACGAATGGGGAAATTCTGGAATTTGATGCGCAGAAAAATGCACGCCGCTCCAAAACGAAACTCCCTGCCAACGACATCATGATCGACGGTCGTGGTAAGGGCGCAGAAGGCCAGAGAATTTTGGATGACCGCCGCATGATGAGTAACGCGGGCATGATGGTTGTTGTTATAAAAGCCTACAGCGATTCCATGCGCATGGTGGGGGATCCACTCCTCCTCTCGCGCGGACTCATTTACGGCTCCGAACAGCAAACCATCAACCAGGAAGCAATTCAGATTGCAAAGAAAACGTACCAGGAGGAGCTTGATCGTGGCGAGAAGAGCATCAAGAACCTGAAGTACGCCGTCTCGGGCGCTTTATTCAGATTCTTCCGCAAGAAATTGGATCGTGAACCGATGGTGATGCCGATTATTGTGGAGGTGTAGATGAAGGGATGTTTGTGAATCTTGCAGAAGTGATGGGAAGTTGATTGGTTGATTGGTTTTTAGTCATTGGTTTCTTTCTAACAACCAATCAACTAATAACCAACAACCTTTCACGGTATGATCTTCGTCACTCGCCCTTTCACTTTCATTCCGTCAAACGGTGTCCACCCACACTTAGCATGCAGATCCTTCGCATGAATGGTCCATTCTTCGTTGGGATCGATAATAACTAGTGATGATGCTCCGATGTCGATCGGTTTTTTCTCAAGATGGAAGATTCTGTTTGGATTTTCGAAACACAAGCGATAGAGATCGGTAGCTGATAGCTTTTCAAGAAGAAGAGGAATCATCGTCTCCACTCCAGGGACGCCGCTCGGCGCTTGGAGAGGATCTCCGCTCTGTTTTTCCGCAAGCGTATGCGGCGCATGGTCTGTTGCAATGCAGTCAACGGTGCCATCTTGAATGCCTTTCCACAGCGCTTCCTGATGGTCTTTTGTGCGCAGAGGTGGGTTCATTTTTGCGAGCGTTCCAAGCCTTGAATAATCATCAGCGGATAGAAATAGGTGATGCGGTGCGACTTCGCATGTGATCGGTACGCCTTCTCTCTTCGCCGCTCTCACGAGATCGATTCCTTGTTTTGTCGAAAGGTGTGCTACGTGGAAGTTCGTTTTGTATTTCTTCGCGAGTGCAATCGCTCGTTCAATCGCTTTTGCCTCTGCTTCTGGTGGCCGTAGCGCCGAGTGTCTTGAAATATCATCACTGCCTTCTGCGCCGCGGGGCGAAGCCCCGCTCTGGCTTATGACTTCCGCATCCTCACAATGCCCCACCAGTGTGATCCTAAGCTCCGTGCATGCCTCAAAAACCGCCGGGAGAAGCCCTTCCTCAATCTTTTGATTTCCTGTGGAATGGTCGAAGTAGACTTTTACCCCACAGCACCTCTTTCGGAGTCTTTGCATCTCTTCACTGGAGCTTAAGAAGAGTTCCTTCAGTGCGATCAGATGTTCTTCTTTCGTAATACCGAAGAAGAAGTGTAGATCAACATCTGCAATCTCCGATGCGCGTCGCACTTTATCCGCAAGCGCCGCGATGGTCACCGTCGGAGGATTTGTATTCGGCATTTCACAGACTGTAAGAATTCCCCCGGCCCTTGCCGATGCCGCCTCCGTCTTCATTGTTGCTTTTTCTTCGTACCCCGGCTCGCGAAAGTGCACATGGCAGTCGATGAAGCCAGGGAAGATCAGTTTCCCCGTTGCGTCGATGACATCATCGGTTTGCTCATCGATCGATCCAATTTCCGCAATCATTCCATCTTTTATCAGAATGTCTGCCTGCTCCACCGCATCCGAGCGGACGATCGTGCCGTGTTTGATAAGGATGATTCGCATCATATTGATTTTACATCAAGAGAGCAGGATTCTTCCTGCGAATTCGCGGGTAGGAAACCCGCTCTCTATGTGGTGAATAGACATCATCGCTATGCCTTTCCTAAGAGGATTGCGAGAAGTGCCATCCTCACTGCAACACCGTTTCGTGCCTGCCGGAAGTAGGCGGCGTTGGGGAGTGCATCGACATCCGTCGTAATTTCTCCAACACGAGGGAGCGGATGCATGATGGTTGCTTTTGTCTTGCCTGCGAACGTGACATCCACAATGTATTTCAATTTGAGTCGTTCATATTCTTTTGCATCTTCAAAACGTTCTTTCTGCACGCGCGTGACATAGAGGACGTCGGCTTTTTGGCCGTCTTGAAGATCCTCCGTTTCCGTAAATGGAATATTCCGCTCCTTCAAATAGCTTGTTACCTTTTCCGGCATGACGAGTTCTTTTGGGGAAATGAAGATGAGGTTGATATTTTTATAGAGTCCCAGCAGGTAGCAGAGTGAGTGGACGGTCCGTCCATACTTTAAATCTCCCACCATCGCGATGGTCAGTTCATCAATCTTTCCACGTTCTTTATGGATGGTGAAGAGATCGAGTAGTGCCTGCGTTGGATGTTGCCCAGGACCATCCCCCGCATTGATGAATGGTACGGGACTTGCATTCGCTGCGCGCTCTGCGCTGCCCTGTTCGGGATGACGCATACAGATGATGTCTGCGTATTGCCCTGCCATCATCATGGTGTCTTCAATGGTTTCCCCTTTGTACATGGAGCTGAATTGCAATCCATCAGCAGTAATAACATCCCCTCCAAGACGTTGCATGGCTGTTTCAAAGCTTAGGCGTGTTCGCGTAGAAGGTTCGTAAAAAAGTGAGGCGAGAATCTTCCCTTTCAAAAGATCGCTTCCACCTTTTTCCAAAATGGTTTCCATGTCTGTACTCGTTTTCATGATGAAATCGGTGTCCTCACGACGCAGTTGTCGTGTCGACACCAGGTGTGTAAAGGGCAGGGGCATTCGGGATGAGAATATACATGAACACGCACCTCTCCACCAGACCACTTGTACCTACAAGAGTCGTTTTTGCACCCCCTCAGTATAATTCTTAGGTTCTTTTGCCACGATTCCCTCAATTTTTCTTCGAACCTCAATGATACGCTGTAAAGATGCCAACTGCTCTTCATCGGATGCTTTGGGGTCTATGCCGAAATGCAGTTCGGGTGGTATATCTATTCCTTTGTCCTCAGCACGTCGCATTAATGCATGTTGATTGACCTTTCGCATGTATTGATCATCAGTGGGTGACGGTGATGTCTGCAACAGATCATCAGGATCATGGATACGAAGGCGGGATGTCGATTCGGGCATATTATTATTATAACACTAATATAATAGTTTTGCAAATTTTCTTGTCATAGCTTACACTTGGACTCTCATGAATAGCGAGAGAGTTCATATTATCATTTCTGGGGAATCACAATATCAAGAATGTGAACTGCTTCCAGACATGAAGATTGATGTGCAGCATCGAACACAAGGGACGGTTTTTCTTCGATGCAACGACAATGCATCGCATGTTCTCTCGGTGCATGCTTCATCCTATGCTCATGCCCACATCGTAGTGCTTGCGCAGGGAGCTACCTCCATGGCATACCGTTCCACCCTTGCCAAGGGCGCGCAGGTTCACTGGCACATTATCACGCTCAATGCTCCGGATTCCCAGCACGATCTTGTTTCCCAATGCGAAGGTGACGATGCAACAAGCACCGTCGATTGGATCTTCCTCGCAAAAGATTCCGAAAAAATGAACATCGCCGTGCAGAATGTCTTTTTGGCAAAACGCGGAGGAGGAGAGGTGACTATGAAGGGCGTTGTGGAAGGAAAGGGGAATGTGAGCGCGAGGGGGCTCATCAAGATCGGTCCGGCTGGCGGGCAAACGAATACGTACTTGACGCAGGACGTCCTCATGCTCGACCCCACCGCAAAGGTGGATGCCATTCCCGCGCTCGAAATAAAAACGAATGATGTGAAAGCGAGCCACAGTGCGACCGTGAGTAGAGTGACAGAAGAGGATCTGTTTTATTTTGCCGCGAGGGGGATTGACGCACAGATCGCACGGAGTATGTATGTGCAGGGATTTTTGGATGAGCTTCTGATCAGGATTCCCAATCCGGCAATACAGGAGAAGGTCGAGATGATCCTTCAGGAGGCAACAACCTCCCGTTAAGATGCATCCATATTCTTTTGCGGTACACCATTATTTCCATTCCATGAAAACCCAAAAGATGTAATGTGACTTCTATTTCAATCGCATCTCTCGCGTTGTTCAATTGTCCCGAACACACATAATGAATTTGCCTACCAAACTCTTTACGAGTTGCAGGGATACGGACGCTTCGTCTGCAAAATTGATCTCCCTGAAGCTGATCCCATAACGCAAGTTCCACTGCATGCTTCACTTCTGAAGATGGATGATATGTGGCAGCTTCTAAGACTCTTTTATACATTAGCCATGTTCTATACCTCTTTCAGGAGAAATCAAGATATGCAAAAGGGCAAATACGCTCAAATCACCCCTCGCTTCGTTCGGGGCAAGCCCCATTTCACAGCATTGTGTAGTAGAGATTTTCGTCCTGCGAGCCTCCATCGTCTTTCAGACTCCAGCATCCCCAGAGGGGAGAGGCTGAAATCTGATGACGAGGAGTGTATCCTCGTTCAATTGGCAAAATGTCTGTCCGCGTAAACGCGAGACAAGATAATGCATCATCACCTGATACGGGTGAGAGGATGCGCCAGAGAAAACTCCCTGGTAAGGAGATGTTCCATCCGCAGGTTCTCCTACGGATACCTTGTTACGACTTA
>CAZEUQ010000068.1:0-6152 GCA_964515125.1 uncultured Candidatus Peribacteria bacterium | reverse complement strand
GGATACGCGATCATCAAGGCGATTTCTTACGCTCCCAATACAAGTTGCGCAATGGCGAGACCGAAGAAAATGACGCACAACCAGATGGTGAGCGAGAACAACACCTTCTCCGCGCCGCGGCGCTGAATGGGAACGGCACCGGCACCACCGAATGTAGCGGAAAGACCGGAAGCACGGTGCTGGAGCAGGATGCACACCGAAAGGAGGATTCCTACAATGACATCGAGTGTGATGAGGAGATTCATAGCTGGGGTATGGTAACGAAAATAGTGGCTAGTAGCTAGTGGTTCGCGACGAGAAAGAGGATATGGTGGACGCCAAGGGGTCCTTCTTGCTTTTCAGGACAAGGTCAAACTTCTTTGGCTTGCCATGAGACCGCAGGTCGAATGGTGGGCGCCAAGGGATTCGAACCCCTGACCCTCTCGGTGTAAACGAGATGCTCTAACCAGCTGAGCTAGGCGCCCTGAAGTGGAGTGGATTATAAAGATGTTTCTACCCACTAGCCACTACTCCCTAACCACTGCTCTTGAACACGAATCCCATTGCACAAACTCCAATCCATCGTTATGCTGCCTCGGCTTTTATGTTTGCCATCGTCGACATCCTCGGCTTTCAGGAAAAGGTAGAACAGGGCCAAAGGCTCAAGGTTCCGCTTATAAAAGGCAAAGAGGGTGATTCCATTACCATCGACAAAGTCCTCCTTCTTGGAGGGGATGATGTGAAAATTGGGACACCGCACATTGCAGGAGCCAGCGTGACACTCAAAATCCTCAACTTTGGCAAAACAGACAAAGTTCGTGGTGCCAAGTTTAAGCGCAGAAAGCGTTACACCAAGTTGATGGGTCACAGACAAGATTACACGGAGGTGGAGGTGGTGGGGATTAAGGGATAAATGCCAAAGGCAAAAGGCCACACAAAGAAAAAAAGATGAGAATTTTAATGTTGTCATTTGAAAATTGTTTGGTATTTGTCTTTTGCTCTTTGGCATTTCTCCTACGTGGCTTCTATGGCATCCCGAATAGTCTTTAATTTCTTCAATGTCACCCCTATGTTCTGCAGACACGCTATTGTTTCGCCATATCGTTCATTGAGCCTCATTAAATGATGAAGGTAGCTTTTTGTATGGCGTTTACTGAGTGGTGATGGTGATGCGGGATCAAGAAGTGAATGATCATGTTGATATTCACTTCGATGAATGCGGATCTTTGTACCATCACTCATCCAAATGTTTCCGTGACGTCCCTCGCGCATGGGGGAGACACAATCGAACATATCAATCCCGCATGAAATCGTTTTTTCCATTTGATGAAGTTCGCCAACGCCCATCAAATACCTTGGCTTTTCTGCAGGTAGCAGAGGACAGATTGCTTCCACAATGCGGTACATTTCTTCTTCACTTTCGCCAACGGCAAGCCCTCCTAATGCATAACCATCGAACCCAATTGAGATTAGTTCCTCTGCGCACTTTTTTCGAAGATCAAGATCGAGCCCACCTTGTACGATGCCAAAGAGAAGTGTTTGTCGATTATCCTGTAATGCTTCATGTTCCTCTTTACAGATCTTTGCCCACCGAAGTGTACGATCGACCGCCTTCAATTGGTCTTCCCGTGGAGCAGTGGACGGAGGGCATTCATCAAAACACATGATGATATCCGCGCCCAGTTTGTGCTGGATCTGCATTGCTTCCTTGGGTCCAATGAAATGCTCGGAACCATCACGGTGACTTTGGAACTTCACGCCCGTGTCATCAATGGAGCGAATATTCTTGAGTGAGAAAACCTGAAAGCCACCCGAATCGGTCAGGATGGGTTTTTGCCAGCCGATGAATGCATGGAGTCCTCCCGCTTCTGCAACAATATCCTCTCCTGGATTCAAATGAAGATGATATGTATTCGAAAGTAAAATTTGCGATCCTAACTCCTCAAGATCCGAAAGTGTAATGCCTTTCATGGCACCTGCCGTTGCAACCGGCATGAAGAAAGGGGATTCGATGACGCCATGAGATGTTGTGATACATCCGCGTCTTCCTGCAGCAGATGTCTTTTTAAGCTCAAACATGCGGCCATGCTACGTGCTTGATGATTTTGAATCCAGAGGTGTGATCTCTTGCCTCCTGCATGCCATTGGTTCAGACTAAGTCTAATTCCTTACTTCCTTACCCCCATCTTTCTATGATGAAGGATATGAAATGTAGCTCACTTAGCTGCGTCTCTCCATGGCTCCCACGCGTTGGCCTTGGTCTTGCGCTCGTCGGCTTTGGCGTTGCTCATTACCGTTTCTTTGGTGGAGACACTGGCTTCCATGCAATGGCTATGCAGCCGCTACAAAATGTTTCGCTTCTTGCCATGCTTGCAGGCTTACTTGCATACATTGTGCCTGCACTGCAAATTGTCGGAGGTGCGTTGTTTGCAACGAAGCAGCTTTGTTACATCAGTAAGTTCTGCATCCTTGCAGCGCTTGGTGGCATTTTGGGTTGGGCTGGCCTTGCGATGATTGTCGGAGGACCAGAAGCAGCAGGAGGTGCCGGACAAGCTATTAACGGGGCGATCATCTTTCTTCTTGGGTACAGTCTTGTGAAGAAGATGGAGTGTTGCTCCTCAACATGCTCTCCCGGTGGGAGTGCGTGTGGCTCGAACTCCAACTGCGGAGACAAGAAAATGTAAATCGTTTTCTTGCATACAGAAAAAGGCTTCCAGAGATGGGAGCCTTTTTTTAAAGATTAGTTTACGATTTTATCAATAAGTCCGTACTCCAGGGCTTCTTGGGAGCTCATAAACTTGTCACGCTCGGTGTCGATCTTCACTTTCTCCAGTGGCTTTCCGGAATGCTTTGCGATCATTTCGTTGAGCATGTCCTTCATACGGATGATGTGCTCGGCATGGATTGCAATATCCGTCGCCTGACCTTCTGTACCGCCGAGGGGCTGGTGAATCATAATTTCGGAGTGAGGGAGGGCGAAACGTTTGCCTTTTGCTCCGCCCATCAGAATGATGGCGCCACCGGATGCCGCCATGCCAAGACATACCGTCGACACATCTGGACCGACATGCTGCATGGTGTCGTACATCGCGAGCGTGGAGCTGACTTGTCCGCCGGGAGAGTTTACGTAAAGCGTGATATCTTTCTTGGCATCTTCTTTATCCAAAAAGAGCAGCTGCGCAATAATGGAATTTGCAATTTCGTCGTTGATGCCCGTCCCCAGGAACACGATGCGCTCTTCCAGAAGACGAGAGTAAATGTCGTACGCGCGCTCACCGAACTGAGATTTTTCAATAACTGTTGGGATGAGCATATTCTGCGGCGTACCATGTCCGCGAGAAATGGATTTTGCAATGGACTGAAGTTGTGGATGCATAAAGGGAGGAGAAGAAAACGAAACAGAAGGTGATGTTTCTTTCATTCCTAGTATATCGCAATTTCTCTTTTTCCGGCAGTATCCATGAGAGAATTTCTATGTTCCAATACATCTATGGAAAATGTAAAGCATACTTTTCACTCGGCTCTGGAAAGTCATCTTCAGACTTCAAAGAGGCCTTTGATTGTTGTGCTTGGCCCAACCGCAAGCGGTAAGACAGCGTTCTCGATTGAGCTCGGATTGGATCTTCAGGAGGAAGGATTCGCGCCGGAGATTGTGAATGCAGATTCGCGCCAGCTCTATCGATATCTCGATAGAGGAACGGCAAAAATCCAACAAGGACAGATGAAGGGGATCCCACATCATCTTTTTTCCGTTCTCGATCCTTCAGAACCCGTGAGTGTTGCGTGGTATCAACAAGAAGCGATGTATTTCATCGATGCAATTCATGCGAGAGGCGGCCCCCCGATGTTGGTTGGCGGATCGATGTTGTATCTCTCATCCATCATCGATGGGCTTACGCTTGCCGGTCGATCGGATGCGGAGCTTCGAAGGAAACTTGAAGAAGAGTACGACGTAGATGACGGAGAAACTCTCTGGAAAAAACTCCTTGAACTGGATCCTGAATCCGCAGCGAATATTCCCCGTGAAAATAAAGTTTACGTTGTGCGTGCTTTGGAAATCATTGAGCTCACAGGAAAGAAGAAATCGCAGCAGCGTGATCACACTGCATTACCGTACGATCTCTTCATTATCGGGATCGATCAAGATCGGGAAGTTCTTAGAAAGAGAATTACCGAGCGAACGAAGAAAATGTTTGAGGAAGGATGGGTCGAGGAAGTGAGATCACTCATCCAGAAAGGATATGATGAATCTGCTCCTGCCATGCAAAGTCATGGATACCGGGAGATCATGCAGGGGATCCGATCGGGATCAATGGATCAGCATTCATTGATTGATGTGATCAGCAAGCAATCGGTCGCTTACGCGAAGAGGCAACGGACGTGGTGGAGGAAGGACAAACGTATCCATTGGCTTCATCTTCATACTGCCTTCTGACTACTGCCTTCTGCCTTCTAAAAAATAAACACATCCGCATGCTCCTCAATGCGCTGCTTCATCTGCCACAAGCTCTCGATCATGGTTGCAAGTTGTGGTGAAGCGTTGGGGGTTTCCTTCGATTCATAAAATTCTTTGATGCGGCGGAGCTGATCTACAATATTGACAATCGCAAGATCCGTCTTTGCTTTCCATACGGCGTCTAATGTGTCGTAGACATTTTTATTCAAGATCGATTCAGGGTTCGTGATGTCGATCTTTCCTGCATTGATTATTTCCGTGATCGTCCTCACAAAATTCGTGTGCTCTTCCCCCATGTCGCCAGCAATGGCCTGACCTGCTTTTTTCTGAGCCTCCTCAGAAAGATTTTTGTTTTTTTCGATGGCGGTGAGGAGTGGATCCATGTTAGTTGTTTGGGAGGAGATTTCGGATGAAGTCGACAACATCCTTCAACGGAGTCATGGACTTAATAAAGTATCCCTTCGCACCCAGTTCCTTGACCCGCTCTGCATTCGTATCGGCTCCCAAATTGGTGAGCACGACAACTGGCACGGTATTCTTTTGCATTTGGAGCTCCGCAAGAACGTCGAAACCATCCTTCTTGGGGAGAATGAGATCCAGAAGAACGGCATCGAATTTCTGATTCTTGATGAGTTCCAGTGCCTGCTCACCGTCTATTGCGACGGTCGTCTGAAAGCCGGCGTTTATAAACTTGAGTTCCAGCGCTTTAGACGCCGTTGCTTCGTCTTCGATAATCAGAAGGACGGTAGAAGTTGCCATGACAGAAGTATACGCTTTTAAGGCTTCATCTCAATCATGAAAGCAAGCTCGATGGGTTTCTTCTTTTGTGGCGTACAATAGGCATCCATGGATGTTCACACTCCCATCACATCGGCTTTGCTCAAGACAACGAAGGAATACGTTGCCGCGCTTGAGGAGATGAATGTGCGCACGGTTGGTGATCTTCTTCGCTATCTTCCGCGGGATTACGAAGATCTATCTGTCATGATGACACTCAAGACTGCACCGCTTGGGGAAAAGATCACCCTTCGTGGAACCATTGATCACCTTACACTTGTCCGCACGCGAGCAAAGAAACAACTGGTGCAAGGCGACTTTACCGACGAAGACGGAGAAACAGCGCAGGTCATTTGGTTTAACCAGCCGCATGTGATGCGTATGCTGAAAAGTGGCGACGAGGTGGTCTTTACAGGGAAGATTGTGGAAAACGGCTATAAACTCCAGATTCAGAGTCCTGTTTTTGAGTCTGCGAAGCGAGAAACAACACTGCATGGTGGACGCATTGTTCCGGTGTATCCGCAGCATGACATCCTCACTACCAAATGGCTGCGTGAAAAAATGGCGCTCGTACAACCTGCCATCAGCTCATTGGAAGATCCTCTTCCAAAGGATGTGGTGGAAGAAAATAATCTTCTTCCCTACAGCGACACCATTCGCGCACTGCATTTTCCCGATGACCTTGCCCTCACGGAACGCGCCAAGGAACGTCTTGCATTTGAAGAGTTGTACGAATT
This sequence comes from uncultured Candidatus Peribacteria bacterium, assembly GCA_964515125.1. Lineage (GTDB taxonomy): Bacteria > Patescibacteriota > Gracilibacteria > Peribacterales > Peribacteraceae > JALQTW01. The sequence goes on along the minus strand of CAZEUQ010000068.1, from coordinate 203 downwards.
GCAACGGGAAGCATTGCTCAAAAAAAGGGAATGGCAGCAGGACATGCAGGATCGCCTGAAGATTCCTATGGATACACAGCTCATCAAAGCCATCTTCGCTTCGTTGTCTTTCACTCCAACCAATAGCCAAAAAATAGCCATCTATGAAATTTTGCGCGATATGGAAAAAAATGTCCCGATGTCGCGTCTCTTGGAGGGAGATG
>CAZEUQ010000067.1:0-6167 GCA_964515125.1 uncultured Candidatus Peribacteria bacterium | reverse complement strand
GGGCCCGCCGTCCCAAAGCCGCGATTGATATATAATCTCGAACCATTTTTTTCGTATTGGCCGGCCACATAGCCATGAGGCAATACCCAATCGGCCGGGCGCACCACCAAATTGACTTGGCCTCCAGAACAGTTGAATATTTTTTGGATCAATCAACATTTTATGAAACATCGTTTGAGCCTCAGGGACTTGAAATTTATTTTCAATCCCAGAAAGAAAAGGGGAGGAGATTTAATCCTATTTGTGAAAGTTTAAATGAAATAGGTTTGTTCTCAATGCATGCACAATTGGCTTTTAGAACAGGAAGAATTCAGGAAGCCAAATTGATCTATTTAAAAATGTGCGATGCTATAGATGCTTTAGATCCCCAATATTCACATCTACCCTTTCTTGCCCGCATAAGAAAGTTCATTCCTTCTCTATGGCAGTTAAGTGAAGTTTCATTAGATGGGCAAAAAACAATTGATTTTGAGCAGGTTTGTCATTTACCAAACTTTATTCAGCAAAGAAGAGTTGTTGTCCCTCCCCTTGGAGCAAGTGTCATGGTAGATATGAATGGGCCATCCTCATACTGATGAATTGCTATAGATACATGAAATAATCTCAGTGGCGGATGATTTTTTCTCTCTACTTGTATCAATCTTCTTCACGTGAAGATTGTCTTGGATATATTTTTCATATCCGTCATACACTTTTCTCTGAAGCTCATCTCCCTCCAGTTGATCCATCGACTCCCGTCGCATCACTCGTTCGCGGCACACTTCGTAGGGAGGAAGAAGAACAAATTCGAGATCAGGTTGAATAAAATTGTTGTTCATTTCTTGTAGCGTCTGCAAGGGAACTTCAAGCGCTTCGCCATAGATCAATGTAGAGGCAATGTAACGATCTGAAATCACGATTTTCCCTGCATCGAGTGCAGGTTGAATAACATGCTCGATGTGCCATGCGCGATCCTCCGAAAAAAGTTTCTGCAGCTCGAGTGGATCGATTGTTTCACTCCCTTTCAGTCTTGCCCGAACGGACGATCCAATTGGCCCATCAGTCGGTTCCGCCGTGAGCACAACCTCATGACCTTCACTCATGAGCTTTTCTGCAAGCAGTTTTGCATGAAGTGTCGTACCTGCGCCGTCGGGACCTTCGAGAACGATGAAGTGGGGAATCATCAGGATGAATTGAGAATGAAGAATTTTGAATTGAGAATAAAATACACCTCAAAATTCTCAATTCCCAATTCTCAATTCTTGTCACTATTTTCTTTTACTTTATTCAACTCGGCTATCAACTTCTCCATATCCAGCGTGAACTTACCGCTATCCGGTTCTTTGTACTGCCACATCACTTCACCGTCTTTCAGAACGCTGTAACTGCGGCGCAGGAGCTCACCGAGTGTTGGCGGGAGATCGTGCTTTCCCTCTTCATCGGAGAGTTTGCCAACGAGGTCCTTCACTTCAAATTTGCCAAAGTCCGACGCAAACGCGATCTTTTCGATATTCCATCTTGCGTGCTCTACCCACTTCTTTATTGCGTGTGGCTGATCTCCGCTCACAATAAGAATGATGTCCGCACCGGCTTGTTTCATTCTGTCGGCGTTCTCCACAATGGCCGGAACGCAAATATTCGTACACGTTCCAGAAAATGCTGCGGGGAGTGTGACGAGCACGGTAATGCCTTTTACTTCCCGCAAATTGATGGGGATGTTGTCGATGATGGTATACACCGTGGCAGTCATGGCGGAGAGAGTGTAGGGAAAAAGCGCGAAGCGCGAAATAAGAAATTGGAAAGGCTTCTCTACAAAGAGAGCGGCATACTTGTCGTGTATCCTTATTGAATCTTATAGAGGAAGGCAAACAAATTCATAACATGCAATTTGAGCTCTTCAAAAGTTGAAGCATTTCTTCTTTGAGGGTCTCCGACAACAATTGCAAGATTGTAAAGAAAGAGAGCATGTCCATCTCCAATAGATTTGTTGTTTTCCCAAATTGCTTCGGGAAAGAAATCGAGAAAAATCTTCTTGAGCTCTTCTTGGGTAGCGGAAAAAGTTGTTGCATTATTCTCGGAGAGAAAAGCGATAAGGACACCAACGCCGAGGCGCTTGTTCCCATTGGAGAAGTGCTGAGCGCCGGCGATGCTACAGACCAGATATGCCGCCTTATAGTAAAAATCCGGATAATACTCATCATTTTGCACAAATGTCAGGATTTTATTCAGCTCCTTCATTCCAATTTCTTCGTTTTGATACGACGGAGCGGCTTCATCACGAGTTAAAAATGCATGAATAAATGGAAAGATATTCTCGAAACAATATTGAAGTGAGAGATATTTCATTATCTCTTCGAGAGTTCCCGCATCATATTTTTATAACTATCATCAAGATCCCACATGCTCTTGGGAAATTTCTCCGTATACTTTCGCTCAACTTTTCCAGAGTTCTTGGAATTGTCATTTTTTTGCTTGCCGAGGGAGAAACCGAAAATTTTCATGATACGTAGCATTATCACCGATATTCTTGTTGGTTGCAAGCTTAACTCCTTCTTTTCTTCATCTGAGACTTTTTCCAGGCTTTCTTTGTCTGAATCGTAAAAGGAATTGATTCGGTTCTTATGACTTCTTCAAGATAAAGGCTTATGCCTCGACTTAAATCTAATCCCATTTCGTCAAGAACTTTAACAGCGGCTTTCTTCGTCTTTTCGTCGATGCGGACTTGAATATGAGCCATATGTAACCAGTATAGTGCAAATGTCATGACGATGTCAATACATGAGTGGAATACGAGGATTACGATGAATACGAGGATTTTTCCTCGTACTCTTCGTTTTCTGCGTAATCTTTGTCACCTTACATCATCCCCTCCATCCCGCCTCCGCCCGGCATCGGTTCTTCCTTCTTTGGAATCTCCGTGATGGCGACTTCGAGGGTTAAGAACATCGAGGCAACAGATGCGGCGTTTTCGAGAGCACTACGGGTGACCTTCTTCGGGTCAATCACCATCGCCTTTACAAGATCTTCATACTTCTCGGTTGCGACGTTGAAGCCTGTGTCTCCCTTGTAGTCATTCTTCACTTTATCGACGACCACTTTGCCTTCCAGCCCCGCATTGTTCGCAATGGCTGCGGTTGGGGCTACGAGGGCGCCTTTTACGATGTCCACACCAATCTGTTCATCATCGTTGTCTACTTTCACTTTCTCAAGGGCATCCAGACAACGGATGTAGGCGGTTCCTCCGCCTGGGACAATTCCTTCTTCCGCTGCAGCGCGTGTTGCAGAGAGTGCGTCTTCCACACGGTGTTGCTTCTCTTTCTGTTCCACTTCCGTCGCGGCGCCCACTTTGATGACGGCAACGCCACCGCTCATCTTTGCGAGGCGCTCCTGGAGTTTCTCGCGATCGAAATCACTCTTCGTTGTCTCCACGCTCGCTTTAATCTCATTGAGACGCGCTTCGATCTCTTTCTTATTGCCGCCACCATCCACAATCAAGGTATTGTCCTTCGTCGCGACGACCTTGCGCGCCGTACCAAGATCATCAATGGTTGCATTCTCCAATTTGAGCCCGACTTCTTCGGAGATGACGCGACCACCGGTAAGAACTGCAATGTCCTTCAAAATTTCCTTGCGACGATCTCCAAACGCAGGAGCTTTCACCGCGAGTGCGGAGAATGTTCCGCGAAGTTTATTGAGCACGAGTGTTGTGAGCGCTTCGCCTTCCACGCTCTCGGCAATAATGACGATTTCTTTGCGGCCTTTCTGCGCGAGGCTTTCGAGTAGTGGAAGAATCTCCTGAATGGAGCTGATCTTTTTATCGGTAATGAGAATATGTGCGCGCTCGAAGACAGCCTCCATACGGGCTGCATCGGTCACGAAGTACGCAGAGATGTAGCCGTTATCAAACTGCATACCTTCCACGTATTCTTTTTCAAGCCCGAGCGTCTGCCCTGCTTCGACAGTTACAACGCCATCCTTGCCGACTTCGTCGATCACTTCGGCAATCGCCTTGCCGATCTCTTCATCCTGCGCGGAGATGGTCGCAACGGCTGCGTACTCTTCTTTTCTCTTCACATCTTTCTTCATCTTTTCCAGGTGCGCCGTCACGGCACTCACAGCTTTATCAATCCCACGCTTGATGGAGATGGCGTTGGATCCTGACGAAATATGTTTCATGCCTTCTTCCATCATGGCGTGTGCAAGAACCGTTGCGGTTGTCGTTCCGTCACCGGCTGCATCGTTCGTCTTCGTGGCAGCTTCCTTGACCAGCTGTGCTCCCATATTCTCGAACGTATCCTCCAGTTCAATTTCTTTTGCGACGGAAACGCCGTCTTTGGTCACCATCGGTGCGCCGTACTTTCGTTCCACCACCACGTTACGCCCGTTGGGGCCCATGGTTGCGCGGACAGCGGCAGCAAGTTTGGTAACACCTTTGAGGACTTTTTCACGAGCATCGGTTCCGAAGAGCATTTGTTTGGCCATAGGGGTTAGAGTAAGAGAATAATAGAATTATGGGATAGAGGAGCCCCGCTCAGCGGAGCGGGTTTTTAAGCGACTTTTCCAAGAACGGAATCCAGATGCAGGATCTTCACTTCAATTTCCTTGCCGTCTTTCGTCTTCATCTTCACTTCATCGCCGCTGTACTTTCCAAAGAGGACTTTGTCGCCGACTTTCAGAAAATCCTTGGGATTTACCTTATCCTCACCAATGCCGCCCGTGCCGAGAGCAATCACCACGCCTTCCTGCGGTTTCTCTTTGCTGGCCGTATCGGGAATGACAATACCGGAAGCAGTGACTTGCTCTTTTTCAAGAGGCATCACGACGACACGATCACCAAGTGGCTCGATCTTCACGGCAAGTTGAGGAACTTTTGCATCGGACATAAAGAATGGGGAAGAAAAATCTCGTCCGTTTTTTTCAAGGACGATTTAGCAGTCCAGAGTGTAGAGTGCTAGAGAGGGGCCGTCAAGGGGTCTCACCAATGAGATCCTGCCCACCACAAGATCTTTTTTGCCTGCTCGCGCAAGGGCTCCGAAAGAGAGTCAATTGTCGTCGTGATGTCTGTCATGCGTTTATTCATCATGAGTTGCATGAGCGTTTCGATCAATTTCTCTCGTGTAGTTCCCAACTTTACAGAAAGCTCATTTGCTGCTTCTTGCTCGGCGAGTAACGATGACGTAAGGAAGATCCTCCTTTGCAAGGACTTTTTTTTCGGTGACTTGGCAGGATCGATTTTATAGGCACAAAGAAGAGCCTGAAACATGGCATGTCGCGCAGAAATAATCTGGCTTTGGAGTGGTTCCCCAAGTGACTCTAGAAGATTCCATTCAATATTTCGACAACGATGATCGCCGTTTTGAACCTGTAAATAGTTACATTCAATTTCATGCTGTAAAGAATGAAGAAGAAGTTCTGGGGACATGCTGTCCGATGCAAATAGATTATTGCCTTTCGGCATCCCAATAAAATGGGGGATAGTAGGATGAAGTCCCTGAGGAACGACGCCGTACCGATAGAGTTCTCCTTTATATCTCAACTCTCCAACGCGCTGCAGATTGTTACGGTAGGGCGAGAGTTCATCCTCCTCCTTTGTGGACTGGTCTAAATCAAATGAGTATGAAGTATTCATAGCGCGGCACTTTAGCATGTGTTTTCTTCTCTGCAAGATGCATTTTACTTTTCTCATTTATAGCGCTTCTCGCATGGCAAATCGCTCGTCTCTTCTCACTTGCAAAAAATCTCGTATAACGGGGAGAACGTGCACGCGCATGGAAGGATCCTGTTTCCTATTATGCTGCAAGAGGAATGCGAGCTCTTCCTTGATCATTTCCTCGGTAATCATTCTGCGGATCATGAATTCTGGCAGGGGAAAATCATGCTTTCTGGCATTTTTGCAGAGGTGCTGAACAAACAAATCGTACGATTCTTGAAAGCGATCCGGCTCAAGGCAAAGCGCTTCTGCAAGCGTCAGCGAAAGTCCGTATTGCTTCGGATGAGTGCGTTTAAATTCCTGTGGACTCATGGAAAAAACACGAAGCACTTCGGCGACGGTCACATCATCAAAAAGTTTTTGAATGGTTGTTTCCAAGAGATAGCGCATGCGATCAATTTCTTGTTGAGGAGAATTTGATACTGATCGTTCCGGAAAATGTGCACTCATTTGCGGCAAAGCAAGAATGCTGGCTGCC
>CAZEUQ010000066.1:0-6185 GCA_964515125.1 uncultured Candidatus Peribacteria bacterium | reverse complement strand
ATCACGGAGTGTCGTCCCTTGAGCAAGAGAAAGAGGTTCAAAGTGACGGATGTCATTAAACAGGCTGCACGTACCGACGCTATGACGGACGATCTCGATCCGTCCATCCAGCGTGATCACCGCGACCGCGATGCAAAGAAAGAAGATTCCTCCTCACCATCATGATCCAGGCACAGACCATCCTCAACGTGACTGACAATACAGGTGCAAAATCCTGTATGTGCATCAAAGTGCTGGGTGGCAGTAAGCGCCGCTACGCGCATGCTGGAGACGTCATTGTGATTGCGGTAAAAGAAGCAGCGCCGCGCGGGACCGTGAAGAAGAAAGCAGTCGAACGCGCCGTGATTGTCCGCACGAAGAACATGATTCGTCGCAAGGATGGATCTGCCATTCGCTTCGATGACAATGCCTGCGTGATCATCGACGGAAACCGTGAACCAAAAGGAACGCGTGTGTTTGGACCAGTCGCGCGTGAAGTGCGTTCCGCAGGATTCCAGAAAATTATTTCCCAGGCCCCCGACGTTTTATGAGAATTTTTAAGGGCGACACCGTCCTCGTCATTGCAGGCAAAGATCGCGGCAAAAAAGGAACCGTGCTCAAAGTCCTTACGGACAAAAACCGCATCATTGTTGCGGGCATTAACATGCGTACCAAGCACGTCAAGAAAACACCCCAATCTGCAGGGCAGCGACTTCACTTTGAAGCAAGTTTGCATGCAAGCAACGTGATGCTCCTAGATGCAAAGGGCAAGCCCACCCGTGTTGGCATGAAGCTGGATGAAAAAGGAAAGAAAGTTCGCTTTGCAAAGACGACGGGCACAGTACTGGGGCGTTCCGCTGTGCCAAAAGCAGAGCAAAAGGCTACGAAAGAATCGACGGACGAAAAAACAGCAACGAAGAGCACAAAGAAAGCGACGAATGAAAAGACATCCGACAGTGCGAAGCCTGCGAAGAAGTCTCCCTTCTGGAAGAAGGTCGGCTTTGGAAGCGATGCCATTCCCCACAGTGAAGATCCAACAGCCCACGATGCGCCTGGCGCAGACAGCGCTCCTAAACAGGGCCCAACACAGAGCCAATCTCGTGCCGGTTCCCGTGGTTCATAAACTTCTATGGCAACATTTACTCCACTCCAACAGCGGCTTAAGGGACCCATCGCGGAAGCGCTCAAGAAAGAGCTCAACGTGAAGAACATCCATGCCCTTCCGCGCATTACGCGCGTGACGGTGAACGTGGGGTTAAATCAGCGTAAGTACAGCTCCAAAGAAATCCAGCAGTTCATTGCAGAGTCCGTTGCGACCATCACAGGGCAGCGTCCCAGCATTCGCAAGGCACGCAAGTCGGTTGCGAACTTCGGCATCCGGGAGAACATGGTGGTGGGTCTTGCCGTCACACTGCGCGGGAAGCACATGTATAACTTTCTCGATCGTTTGATCGGGTACGCCCTGCCGCGCGTCCGCGACTTCCGCGGACTTTCTACCGTCTTAGACGGACACGGCAACTATTCCATCGGCGTGCGCGACCAGTCGATCTTCCCGGAACTTCCTGCCCCTGAAGCAAGCAAGATCTTCGGCATGCAGATCCAAATCTCGACAACGGCAGGATCCGATGCGCCGGCACTCGCACTCCTCAAGCAAATGGGTTTTCCATTTAAACGCGACCGTAAGGTTGAATCCAAGCCCTGATCCTGTATCCTTCCACTCTCCTTTTATCATTCACTCATGACACGACTCGCACTCCTCAACAGCCAGAAGAAGCGTATGGACGCTTACCGCAAGGCAAAGGCCGAAGGAAAGCATCCAGAAATGGCGACGCGTGTCTATAACCGTTGCCAGCTTTGCGGACGACGACACGGCTACATGCGATTCTTCGGTGTCTGTCGCATCTGCTTCCGGGAACTTGCAAACAAAGGTGAAATTCCCGGTGTTCGTAAATCATCCTGGTAATCCTCCTCTTTATGCCACTGACTGACCCCATCGGCGATATGCTCACACGGATGCGCAATGCACAGCATGCGCGCCATGAGCAGTGCACCTTCGGCTGGTCCAAGATCAAGCTGGAAATCTGCGAGCTCATGAAGCGCGAAGGCTACCTTTCCGAGGTAGAAACAACAGGCGAGAAGCCAAAGGAAATGATCACGGTCACGTTTGTGCCGGGGAGAAAACTGACCGTCAAGCGCGAGAGCGCACCAGGCCGACGCAGATACATCGGCATGGCAAAGACGAAGCCTGTATTGAGTGGATTCGGAACGGCCATCCTTTCCACAAGCTCCGGCATTGTGACCGATAGCGAAGCACGCGAAAAAAAGATTGGTGGGGAATTACTCTGTACTGTCTCCTAAACGATGTCACGTATTGGTCGTAAATCAATCGGCATTCCCTCTGGCGTCACGGTAGACGTGAAGGGCACGACGGTGCACGTGAAGGGATCCAAAGGAGAGCTGACGCTTGCCCTTCTGCCGGAGGTATCCGTCGAGGTAAAAGACAATACGGCGGTTGTTTCCCGCACGGGCGACACCGATGAAGCACGCGCACGTCATGGACTCACACGAAGCCTTCTTGCCAACATGGTGCTGGGAGTCTCTGCAGGATACGAAAAGAAACTGGAGATCATCGGAGTGGGGTACAAGGCACAAGTAAAAGGAAAGGTTCTCAACCTAAGCCTCGGCTTTTCACACCCTATCGACTTCCCCATTCCTGCCGGTATCGAAATCGTTCAGGACGAAAAGAACAAAGCGGTCATCACGGTAAAGGGAATCGACAAGCAACTTGTAGGACAAGTGGCTGCGAATATCCGTGAATACAGAAAGCCGGAGCCGTACAAAGGAAAGGGTATTCGTTACAGTGATGAACATGTCCGCAGAAAGCCAGGAAAGGCTGCTGCCGCCAAAGCCGCATAATCTATGTCCAAAGCTCTCACCACTCGTCGGCTCCGTAGAAAGCAGCGCATCCGCGCGAAGGTGAGCGGTACCGCCGAACGTCCACGTCTTGCCGTCAATCTTTCCCTCACGAGCATCAGCGCGCAGGTGATTGACGATACAAAAGGCCACACGCTTGCGAGCGCACACTCCGCCGAAGCAAAGGCAAAAGGAAAGGGGATGGATGCTGCCAAGAAAGTGGGAGCGCTCATTGCAAAAAAGGCGACCGATGCAAAAGTGAAAGCTGTTGTGTTTGACCGCGCAGGACGCAAATATCACGGGCGCGTAAAAGCGCTTGCCGACGCCGCCCGGGAAGGTGGATTACAATTTTAAATTTTTATGCCCGCAAAAACTTCCAAACCAGACCGTAACAAGCGCGACCGTCGTGGCGATCAGCGCCGTGAGCCGAAGGAATATGAAGAAGTAACGCTGGCGCTGGATCGTGTCACGCGCGTGGTAAAAGGAGGACGCCGTATGCGTTTTCGTGCCGTGGTTGTGGTAGGAAACCGCAAGGGCAAAGTCGGCATTGGGACAGGCAAAGCGGGTGAGGTGCAGCAAGCCGTGCAGAAGGCCGCACGCGATGCAAAGCGCGCACTCGTTCGCATTCCGCTCGTTCGCGAGGGAACCATCCCGCACGAAGTGAACATCAAATACAAAGCTGCAAAACTCAAACTCATGCCGGCATCCGCCGGTACAGGAATTATCGCCGGTGGTGCGCTGCGTGTTATTTTGGATTTGGCTGGTGTGAAGGATGTCTTAAGTAAGCGTTTCGGCACCAAGAACAAACTTGTGAACGCACAGGCAGCCATGTTGGCACTCAAGCTCCTCAAGCAGCCGAAGGGGATGGCAACCCTGGACAGCGCTCCAACTCCATCCGAAACACCAGAAGTGAGCAAGGATGCACCTGCCGTGAAGATGATTGAACGAAGCGAAGCAGAGAAGAGGGCAAAAGGATCGGGGGTTGAGTAAAATGAGTATTGCATGACGGGGAAAAGTTATTAGACTGCGCTTCCTATGTCTTTTGAAGTGAATCGACGGTTGTTTTTGGCAGGAACGATGGCGGTTGGCATCAATCCGGCGAGCGTCACTCAGGTATCTGGCAGTCGCTCAATAAAAATTGTGCAGGCACCCGCAACGCCGAATGCAACACGGTTGCAGAACTATGTATCCGAATTTAGAAGCAGATTTCTGACAGGGAAATCGGCTATCATTGACGATTACAGGAGGGTTTTTACAATTGACCCTTCGTGCTTTCCAGAAACGGAAGCACTGGGCATTGAATGTGCGCAGAATACTTTGGAGGAAACGATCATCTCTCTCGATGGGGGAGATGCCCTCACTGAAGCAACATGGCATCGGTTACAGAAAAGACAATCGAATATCCGTTTGCAGAAGGAAAAGGCACGTCGTCAGCTTGATGCCATTCTCGGTTGCGGGATGCACCAGCCATTTGGCATCTATGAGTAACGCAGAACATCAGGGCGATGTAGAGAGTGAGAGTATGATGTCATCGCATGCAAATCGCTCTCGTCATCATCGCGCACACAGGATTTCAGGATCATGAGTTTGAGGGGACGTTGAAGGGGTTACGAGGTTCGAGTTACGAGGTTCGAGTGGCATCGACAGAAATGGGAATGTGCGTTGGAAAATTTGGGAGTGAGGTAGAGGCGACGATCACCTTGAAAGACGTGAAAATCGACGACTACGATCGCGTTGCTTTCATTGGCGGACCCGGTGCGCGGGAGCTCATGGATAATTCTGATGTGCATCGGATTGCCCGTGAGACCATCGCGGCAGGAAAAGTGCTAGGAGCAATCTGCATCGCTCCGACAATCCTCGCGAAAGCTGGTGTTCTGAAAGGGAAGAGGGCAACAGTGTGGAATGGGGACGGAAAAACAGAGCACATCCTTACCGAGAATGGCGCAGTGTTCACGGGTGAGCTAGTCACGGTTGATGGGAAGATCATCACAGCAAATGGCCCCGAGGCAGCGGAGGAGTTTGGGAGGAAGATGGCATCGCTGTAATACGCGGCCCAGAAGGGCCGCTCCAAGATTTTTCATAGTGAGGAGCAGCCGTTCCCGGCTGCGTTTGGAAAAATATTTGACACGCAAGAAGGCATCTCCTTATTCTGTGCGCACATGCATACGTATCAGTCCCTTTGCCTCGTCCTTCGTAAGAACTCCATTACATGGAGCGGCGGGGCTGTATGTGCATGAGGAACTAAATAGGAAAAGGAATATAACAAGCCCTCCACCCTAAGAAGGGCATTTTTGTTTGATCTTTCACACCACCATTTCCTCCAATCAACCTGCTTTCACTGGTTGCAGCCCATGGAGGGTTGCAGGAAGGCGGGAAACTAGGTCAGTTGGAGGAATAAACAATGAAACGAAGAAACGTTGTGCTGCGCAATTTCCGAGGCACGAGCGATGGTTCGTACGACCGTTCAGTTCACCTCATTACGATCTGCACCAATCATATTGAGGTGCGCGATCGTCGCCGAGGTGAAGAATTCGTTCTCCAATGGCGCGGCCAATGGCGCCATCGTGGCCAAAACCAATGGCACATGGGTGATCGACTCGCATCGCAACACACATGCCTTACGAATGCGCATGAACCGTCTCCCGAAGCCGCACTTGCGGAGCAGATGTAACGTCCGGTCTTTGTCGACTGACCTTGAGCCCTTCCCTGCAGATACGCAGGCGGAGGGCTTTTTTTGAATACAGGAGCACTTTACATCCCTTTCTTTTCCCAGTACTCTTTCCCGGCTCTTATGCTTCATACTCTTACGCCATACAAAGGCTCTACACACCGCAAGAAGCGTGTTGCGCGCGGAAGTGCTGCGGGAGGCGGTACCACCGGTGGTCGTGGTACAAAAGGCCAGCAATCCCGAACGGGCAAAGGCCGCAGGTTGGGTTTTGAAGGAGGACAAACACCGCTCATCCGACGCCAGCCAAAATTGGGCGGATTCATCAATCCAAACCGCCAAGAATGTGAGCCGCTCAACCTCGATGTTCTCGACATGCTGGAAGCAGGAACGTACGACGCAGCATCGTTGAAAAAGGCAAAGGTTCTTAAAACCAACAAACCCGTGAAGCTCCTTGGCCGCGGAAAAGTGACAAAGAAGTTTGCCCTCACCGTGCATGCTGTTTCGAAGAGCGCGAAGACTGCTATTGAATCTGCAGGTGGCTCCATCACTTTGGTTTAATCCCTGACGCATGTTTCTTTACTTGCAGCAGCTCTGGCGTTCCCCGGACCTCCGCACGAGGATCCTT
>CAZEUQ010000065.1:0-6250 GCA_964515125.1 uncultured Candidatus Peribacteria bacterium | reverse complement strand
CGATCTTTTTTTGCCAAAGGTCATCCGCGATGAGCATTGCTTTCGCAAAGGTCGTTCGTACAGAAGGGTCTCTGAAGGTGTTGCCATCTCCATTCTGATCCTCACAGAACATTGATGCCCATTGTATGAGTACCATCATTGGCCCCCTCGTAGTGATCGACAATTGGTCATACGAGGTTATAGGCGGACTGCCCGAGGAAATTCTTTGCACTTCTTCTCGCGTAAAGAAAAGTCCGAGAATCTCTTTCTGTTTGTCCGCATGCGATTTCTTCCAGTCAGATAGGATATGATTCACTCTGAAACAGAAAATAAGCGTATCTGTGAGGCTCAGCTGCTTTAGGAGCGAGGTGAACGTCTCAAAGTCGCCTTCCGTTCCCGGGAACACGCTTTCGACCTTCGGGTGCATTTGATGGAGAGTCGGCATAGATGAAGAGGGCCGTTATTTTAGCCTTATAGGCTTGAATTGACGAGACGTAGATTCTCCGTCTTCTATGAAATAAATATGTATTCTATGGCTATGCCACTAGAAATTCTGCCATCGGAAAAGTTTGCGGTTGTTTCATTTAACAGGGACAAATGTGAGGACATGCCTTCCACGGGCATTCAACTATCTGAAAACTGTTGGTGCGCAGCAGCTTTGCCTTTTGAATTGGATAAGACTTGGGAAGCTGATCTCGGCAGCCTCACATGTGCCGAAATCCGAAGAAGTCAGTTTTTCATAGTCGCAAAATACCCCTCTGAACTACCTCAAATTCTTGACCATGAAATGGACAAACTGGAACAAGAAGTTCTCCATGTTCGCTGGGGCTTATTATTGCTCGGAATGCCAAGAAGTGGTACCCAGCATCTCATGTCAGGTGCATATGAAGGAATCAGTGCCAGAATGAGAAGCCACAGTGAACTCGATATGCTCCATTGGATTCCAAAGGATGACGAACTCACAATTAATCCCGATCAGCTGGAAAAAGCATTTGCCCTCGGAAATGCTAGGAAAAAGCTCTACGTAAACGATGGGAAATATCAACGAATCAAGCGGGGTTTGCATGCACTATTTCGCTCTTTTGAAGAAGATGAAATGGGTTCAAGATTCCATGATCTTGTTCGCGCAGTAGAAGCAGTCATTTATCCGAAAAAGAGCAACACCACGCGCGATTTTGTAAGTCGATGTAGCTCCATCACAAAAACAACAAACAAAACTGAGCAAATACTTAGAGAAATTTATGATATGCGCTCCAAAGTAGAGCATATGCATCACCATTTTGATGGGGTGGCTCATTATCCAGTATCGGAGCAAGAGGATATTGCCTTTTTAAGACTCCGGCAGTTGGACCGACTCGCACGAACAATTTACATACAAATACTCGAAAACGATTCTCTACTTAAAATGTTTGAGACAGATATAACAATTCAAGCATTCTGGGATGATCCAAATTCCCAACAGTTCTGGCAGAGAAGTTTGGATCTTTCTGCAATTATTTGATGGATTGAATTTTGGGCAAGCGGGTCAGTCCGATTCCCTCTTGCTAGGGCAGACGGGTCTATTAACACCTGTACGTCTTGGCTGGGGAGGAGGGATTCGAACCCCCGAATGCCTGCTCCAGAGGCAGGTGCCTTACCACTTGGCGACTCCCCAATGCTGTTCCGATTGTATCGGATTGTAGGTGCCTTACCACTTACCCGCCCGATCCGAATGACGGATCGTTCGGACGGGGCTACTCCCCAAGACGAGGAGATGCTAGCATATTCCCTACAAATACTCACTTCTGCTGCTCGTCCATCGCCTTCGTAAGGATCTTCACGACCTCGGCACGGTTAATCTCTTCCTGCGGACGAACCGTTCCCGTAGAAACGCCCTCTGCAGTCGTATCGCCGCTTATCCAGCCGATTTTTTTGGCGGTGAGGATGGCATCGATGTACGGATCTGTCGGAGCAAGATCCGTAAAGGAATTGGGGAGATCGTTCTGGATCTTCACGCCGAAAGCCTGTAACAAGGTGAGGATCACCGCACCGCGGGACGCAGGTCGATTCACTTCCAGTGATGGCGTGAAAATGGAAAAGTGGAGCTCTTCCGCAAGGTGGATGAAGGGAGCTGCCCACAGCGATCGCGCCGAAATATTCTTAGGAGGAGTCGTAAAGTCGGATACGACATGGCCAGCTCCTAACAGCGCGATTTTCGAGAGTTCTGCATACGTGATGGAATTTGCCGGCCCAAAAAGATGCAGTGGTTCGCCCCGTTCATTCTTGTACCCCGCGATAATACCTGCTTGAAAGACACGCTCCACGTAACACGCAAACCATGCTGATGGAGGAACATCGAGAAACCCTGCTCCATCACATGATGATGAGGTATTGCCATCAGACATCTCCTGCGAAGAGTCAACAGAGGAAGATGTGGCTGTAGGCGGGATCGTTCTGCGGCCTCCACCGCCTCCGCTTCGTTGCGTTGTTGAAGTGGTACTGGAGCTCGTACTGGATGAAGAAGAACTACTGGAACTACTGGAACTACTGGATGATGAACAGGGGAGAATCAATCCCCCCGTATTAGAGAGTGCTCCATAATCGACATCGTAACAATCACCCGAGCGATCGAGCACGGCGGTATTCATGACGAGGTTGTTACTCACATTCAGGTCCCCCGCAAGGAGGTGCGTCTTGTTGAAATTCGCATAGATTCCCTTTATTTCCGCTGTGGAAAGGCCGCGATCGTACACGCGGACATCATCAATAAGGCCGTGTACGGGACCAAGTGCCTGGCTAAGGGTAAGGGCATAGCTTGCAGTGTCCTCCGATATCCGTACGGACGTTATTTCGTCCCCATCTAGGAACACGCGCGCAAATAATCCGTCGTATGTCATGGCAATGTGGTGCCACGCTCCAAAAGCCACGGGATTCGAAGGAAACATCCCATTCCCGTTAAAGTATGCCGTAACCGTTCCAGTGCTTATTTGAAGAAGCATTTCTGTTACGTTCCATGCCAGAATATTTTCATCGTAATCCCAGCTTGGGAGTTTAAACCATGCCGACGCGGAACGCACATGAGAAAATGTTCCCAGTGCAACGGTGTCATCTGTCCCATCAAACTGAAGGGCGCCTGTATTTGTAAGCGCTCCCGAACCGTTTGAAGCCGTCCACTGCGGTGTTGCTGTACCAAGAGGCCCACTCCACGTTCCGTTTCTCGCATTTAAACTTGCATCGGTAATGGTCGTCCCCGTACCGTCATCCAGCCTCCAATAGCCAATGACGTGTTCATCATCCGCAAGTGTGAGGTTGTAAAAAGACGATGGCGGCGCGATGACTCCGTACGCCCCACTTAATTTGACGGTTCCGTTATTTGCATCAAACGTTCCGCTGGAATACGTGAACGATCCTCCTACGTTCAAAGTTCCTGGCGCCGTGAAGGTACCTCCGGCAAGAGTAAAATTGCCGAGGACGAAGACTTCCCCTGCGCCGCCCGTAAATGTTCCCGCTGTTTGTTTGTAATCTCCCAGAATATTCACGATGCTCGAACTAGGACTTGTGATGGTCACATTCGAAGCGGTCACTTTCATATTTGGCAACGAACCACTTGCCGTAAGAGCAATTGTTCGTGACGTACTTCCATCAATCGTGACACCGCCATTTCCACCATCAAAGTACGTAGCATAGCTCAAATCATTGAGCGTGCTTGCCGTTCCCGTACGGATGCTTCCATCACTGAGTGTAAGGAGGTTTGATGCTGTTACGGTTGTTCCGGAGCCGATGGTATGCACAAATGCCCCCGTGAAGACGACGTTGTAGAGGGAGAGCGACCCCGAAATGGTCTGCAGATTGGTGCCACCGTTGGTACTTCCTGCAAACACAATGGTGGATGAATTTGTTGATGCATCGACTGTACCCTGATGATAGGTCCAATCCCAGCCAGCGCGAATGGTCCCAGAGAGGGTCAATGTTCCTGCTGATTTATTGATATCTATTTTTGGCAAACCGCCTGCTCTCGCAGTCGCATTTCCTGAGAAAAGCTGGCTTCCCGTCCCATCAAACATAATTACTGCCGTTCCTCCATGTGCAATTGCATCTCGTTCGTAGACATTGCCACGCACTTTAAGAATTCCACTCTGAATCCCAAAGCTTCCTGTGCTTGAGTTATCGAGCGTCAGGTTATTCAGGACGGTAACGATGGTGGTACCTGCACCAATGGTGAACTGACGTTGTGAAACGTCGTTTGTGTCGAATGTGAGGTTGTAGAGTGTCTGCGATCCTGTAAGGGTAAGTGTGGCCCCTAGGACAATTGTGCTTTCTCCGGGATCCAATGTACCTCCACTGTAACCCCAGTTTTTTGCAGTGCGGATGGTGCCGGACAATGTGAGTGTGCCGGATGATTTGTTGATAGAAACCGCTAAAATTCCTCCCGCAGACTGTGACGCACGTCCTGTAAAGAGTTGGCTTCCTGTTCCATTGATGAGAAGGTTCGCTGTACCCGTATGGTTGAGAGCATCGTTGCCATTGATATTCCCCCTTGCATTAATTTTACCTGTGTTGATGGTAATAGCACCTGCATCCCCTCCTTGATCGAGCGTCAGTGTGCTATTTACAGTGAGTGTTGTAGGAGTCGTGATTGTGTACGTACCCGCGGTTTTATAGCCGTCAAATCGGACATTGCTGAGCGCATGCGATCCCGCGATAGTGAGTGTTGCCCCAAAGACAACCGTGCTCGTTCCTGCATCCAATGTTCCACCGCTGTAGCCCCAGTTTTTCCCCGTACGGATGGTTCCCGAAAGTGTGAGGACTCCCGAGGCTTTGTTGATGCTCAAAGGAAGGAACCCCCCTGTACTGTTGGATGCCGTACCAGACATGGTCTGGTTTGCGGTACCGTCGATGATAACGTTCGCCGTCCCGGTGTGGTTGACCGTACTGTCCGGAAGACTGATGTTTCCGCGCGCATAAATTTTTCCCGTGTTAATGGTAATGATTCCCAGATTTCCAGATTGATCCAATGTCAACGAGCCGCTTACTGTCAGAATCGTCGGTGTTGTGATGGTGTAGGTTCCAGCGGTTTTATAGCCATCGAAACGAACATTGTAGAGCGCATGCGATCCTGCGATGCTTAACGTTGCGCCAAAGACAACAGTGCTGGTTCCCGCGTCGATGGTTCCTCCGCTGTAACCCCAGTTCTTGATGGTGCGGATGGTTCCTGAAAGCGTTAATGTTCCGGATGATTTATTGATGCTGATAGGAATAATTCCTCCCGTGGAGTTGGATGCATAACCCGAAAATAACTGACTTCCTGTTCCATTGATGAACAGGTTTGCCGTTCCTGTATGGTTGATAGCATCCCCTTGCACAATGTTGCCTTTCGCACTGATGATGCCCGTGTTGAACGTCATGACGCTCGTGCTCGAGTTATCCATCGTTAGTGTGCCGAGCACTGTTAACGTTGTACCCACTTTGATGGTATACGTTCTGGCCGTTGCGGAGTTTGGATCGAACGTGACATTGGAAAGATTATGCGAACCGGCAATGATGATGGAGGCGTCGCTGAAGACAACAGTGCTATTCAGGAAGTTCAAGGTTCCTCCACTGTAACTCCAGTTGTTTGCCGTACGAACGGTACCGGAGAGTGTCAGTGCGCCACTCGGTTTATCAATCTTAAAGAGCGGAAGAAGCCCCGCTGTTCGTGTGGCGTTACCAATGAATGTCTGATCGGCCGTGCCATCGATGACAAGCCGCGCTGTTCCACCATCAAACGTGGAGGCCTGCGAAACGTTCCCTTTTGCACGCAGCGTTCCTGTAGTGGGAATAGTACTTTGTGAGATCAGTCCGTCCGTCAGCGTGAGCGTGCCGGACATGGAAAAGCTATCACTCGCCGACATCGTTTTGGTACCGGTGGAGTTAATCGTTAGATCATAGAGAGTCTGTGTGCTGTTGAGATCGATGGTCGCGGAGCCGCCGGAAAGGACAACACTGCCCGTACCTGCCATAAACGTTCCTCCGGAGATCGTGAAGGTGGAAGATACCGTGTACGCCTGTCCATTGAGCCGGATGGTCCCCGCTGCCTGAGAAAACGTTGAGGTGGAGAGTGCTGCCTTCAACAGAACCGTGCCTGCATACCCGCTTGAGACAGTGACAGTCGTAACAGTGAGAGTGCTATCCACTGTTGCGCCATTATCACAATCGGCATCGAAGATGATTGTGTCGGACGATGTTGGTGCCGCGGACGCATTGCCGCTTCCGCACGAAGCAGGATCTGTTGTTTTCCAGTTAGAAGCCGTGC
>CAZEUQ010000064.1:0-6338 GCA_964515125.1 uncultured Candidatus Peribacteria bacterium | reverse complement strand
AGAAGACAGCGCTTCTGTGAAAGCGTATGATTGCCTCATGAAATTTTTTCTGCCTTCTGCCTTCTGCCTTCTGCCTTCTCGTAAAGCTTTTTCCTTGATCGAGCTCATGCTCGTCATCGCTATTTTCACAGTAACTGCTATCAGCACGCTCCCCATGATTTCGTATTTCCGTGAACGTCAGACCGTCTCCACGCTTACAACATCTATTGTGCAGGTGCTTCGGCTTGCGCAGGGAAAATCATTAAGTCGCACCAACGGAACGCCGTGGGGTGTGTACATCAATGCATCACGAGATACTCTTACCCTCTTCAGCGGAACAACGTACGAAAAGCGCGACCCTATTTTTGATCAGACGCTCATCATCCGAAGGCCCTTCCGTATCTGTGCAAATGGAATGACGGAGGATGCTCCCGCAAGCATTATTTTCCCCGTTGTTCCCGCCGTAAAGAGCGATCTTCGATTTTTGGAGCTCTATTCACTCGATCCCCAGGGCGATCGATCTGTCATTCATGTGAATGTGAACGGCATCATCACGACGGATCAGGATCCGGAAAGTGTGTGTCATTGATTGAGAAGTTTTTCGATTTCTTTGCGTCAAAAAAAGTGGAAATCCTTCATATGCCGCGGCCCGAAGGGCCGCTCTGGTGGTAGAGGAAGAAGAAAGACTCTTTAGGGGTCGCGGGTAGGAAACCCGCTCTCTGTTCTGATGGATACCGCGGCCGAGAACGGCCGCTCCCATGTCATCATTCGTGCTACACTCTTGAACATCCCCTCCGACCCCCCTCTTTCATGCGCCGCAAAGGCCAGTCACTTCTGGAAATTTTGATTGCGATCGGCATGATCGTTTTTTTTGCAACGGCATTTTTGGGGCTCATTGTTTCCAGCTATGGGCGTCTTGACCAATCCAAAGATCAATCCACGGCGGCGCTTCTCGGCGCAGAAGGAATCCGCGCCGTTGCGTCCATTGCTGACCATGACTGGAACGCACTCAACTGCTCATTGGCCCCATGTGCATTTGGCCTCGTACGAAAGGATGGGACATATGCATTAGAGGAAAAAAAGCCGGATACAACAGGGGTTGCACCCCAAACCGTCTTTACGCGGACGATCGAGACAGACCATGTGTGGCGAGATGCAGACGGAAATATTGTTCCGGATACCACAAAGAACGCCGTTCCTGATTCCGATGCACGCACGGTGCGCGTCACGGTGACATGGCGGAACCAGGTAAAACGCCAGACATCGGCAGTCTTTACATCACTCGTATCACGAAGTCACAAAACCGCATCCGTCGTTTTTGATACGAAAGAAGATTTTGCAGGAACCAGCAAAACATTCGCCTTTCCTCCTTCTTTCCACAATGTGAACGTCGTACAAGAACTGGTAAACGGTGAAGTGCGAACAGGCACGACGGGGGCGTTTGAACGAGCGGAAGCTGTGACGACATTACTCACGCTGACTCCGTCGTCATCGGACGATATCGTCGCTATGCAACGGAGCGAAGATCTGTTATTCGTTGCGACAGCAGAAGGACTGACCGTTGCGTCCCTTGCAAATATTTCCCACGGAAGTGTCAACATCGAAAAACATCTCCCCATTTCTGGCGGAGTGACATCCCTCGCTGTTTCGGATGAAGCGATTTTTGCAGGGACAGCAGACGGACGCATTGTGGTCATCAAACGCGTGCGGAATCCTGGGTTTGGCGTAACTGCCATCTGGGACACACTTGGGCAATCAGCCATACGGGTCATGGTTATAGATGAAGGGCGCCATGCTCTTTTGGTGGGGCGAGATAGCGGCGACGGTGCAGAGTTTATGGCGATGGATAGACATTCCCTCACGCATCCGTCTATCTTCAAAAAACAGGAGATTGCAGGCAATGTCACGGCGCTTGCCAGTGATGGCGCGTTCGCGTACATCGCAACGCAGTCCAATGATGTGATGATTGTCAGTTTTGATGCATCGACTCTTTCATCCCATGCATTCTCGCCGCATGACCAGCACATTATTGCACTGGTACGCGAAGGTGACACGCTCTTCGTTCTGCGCGCACAAGATGCACAGAGTCCCGAACTGACGGCATGGACGATTGAGCGTCACCCGGAAGAATTCCGTGCGGAGCTTCGTAAGAAGGCAGAAATGGACATTCATGATCTTGCATCTGAAGGATCGATCATGCTTCTGCCAGAGAAAGAGCGACTTGTCATCGAAGGAGGCAAAGACATCCACCTTGTGGATACGCATCTCACAACGAGACATACGGTGAAGACGCCGTCTGGCGTTACAGACAGCAGCTGCAACGCATCTTCTTTCGATGAGCAACATCTTTTCTTCGCATGTAAGACGAACACAACCACTGTCCTCATGACGGCGATTGACCCCGATACCCCTACTGGTTTTTCGTCATGGGGAACGTACACATCCCCTGTTGCATGTATCGATTCATCCGTTGCCATGCGTCAATGGAATACCATGAAATTCCGGGCGTCGGGACAAGGCTTTTTGTCTGTACAGTTGCGCGCGGGCTCAACGGTCGCTGATGTGCAGGAAAGTCCATGGATCGGTCCGGAAGGAAACGAAGATTTGTCATTTGAGGATGACACCATCTGGCATGACATCGGCTTTCTTGGGGAATCCCGATGCATTCAGGCACGTGTCGAATTTCATGGCCTTACAACCTGTCCGCTCGCACTGGATCACCTTCTCTTTACCTACGAATAATGGTGCACACCTTCCGACATCGGGGAAGCACGCTTGTTGAGCTCATTCTCTACATGGCCATGACGACTATCATCGTTGTGGGGCTCACCACGGTTGCCGCACGCATCCGAACAGCGCAATCTTCCAGTGGCGGACAAACGGAGGTGCAACAGTCTGTACGCACAGCGCTCATTCAACTTGCCGCTCTCGCGCAAATGTACGAAACGGGCGCAGTCTTACCGGATGCGCGCTTTCCTAGCCTTTCTTCTGGCCTTGTACTCTGGAACACCACCGAACAAGTGGATGACGCTCCTTCGACATTCCTTCACATTTCTTTTGACACAACACTCTCCGTCACTATGACACAGAACGGAGAACCGGGCGAAACGGTCGCGCTCACGCCAACACAGGTGGTTCTTAGAAACGCATCACTCATCGCTGAACACGCGGACAACGTTCCCATGGTGTCCTACGCATTCGAAGCACTCACGACGTACACAACGACGAAGAAAGAACGGGTGAACTGGTCGGTCACATCTGCGCTCATGCTCCGTCCTACGAACGTTCCGGTGCGCGAGATCTGCTGTCCTTCTTTTTTCAAGAATGCATGTAGTCCGCTCATTCCGGTGTGCCCGTCTTCCTGTGCCCTAGGAAACACCGACCCATCTTGCAATCCTCCCCCATCTATCGTTTTTAGACCAATCCCATCTACGTCGGGATCGAACATTTCCCATCCGATGGTCGATGCACCTGTCTGTTCCAACGCGGACACGGGGATGACACGATTCCTTCTCTATGACCGCGTGAATGATCCGGTGGATACGCCAGATAACGATACCTCCATCCAAAGTTGCGGAAAGAGAGGATCTGTATACCTCACCCTTACCGATACTGTGCCAACGGACATGAAAGAAAAACGCGCATTCACGTACCGTCTTCGGTTGAATGCAAATACAGATTCAGAGAATCGCATCAGTCATCTTCGTTTGGATCTGGTGACGGATACGGATCTTCTTGCCGTCGGCCCCACGCTGACAATCGATGGGAAAACGGAAGCATGGCAACGCATTGAACGAACGATGGATAGCGGTTCACTCGTGGTGTCGCAAACTGCATTACTGGAGTCGTGGAGAGGGAAACGCGCGATTTTGCAAGTAACCAACATGGATGACGGCGGCTTCCTTCAGATTTCCGCAGTGGAAATGAGAGTGACATACACCACCACGAATGATGAGCAAAAAACCGTGACGCTTCGCCCAACATTCCCGCCCTATAAGTCGGACGCATGGCAGGCAGTGGGACGTGCAAATTCATTGCTTGGCTTCTGGAACTTTGAGGAATCAAACGGAGCAACGGCGCTGGATAGAAACGGCGAAACGAATGCGTCACTTCTTGTAGGAAGTTCCATCACAAACGCATCGGCATGGACAAATGGCCGCACGACGACGGATGTTCCTCTGCAGGAACAAGGCGGACTCTCCGCGCTCCAATTCCCTCAGTTTGATCCGCTCAATGCGGCAGTGCACATGGTGAAGATTGGCAACGGACCGGAATTTAATTTCACGATCAATCAATCCTTCTCGTTCGCATTCTGGATAAAACCCGCATTTGTGAACCCGGCAGATTCAGTGAGCATGATTGTCTTGGATAAATCGGACAGCACAAACGTGGGGTACAGCCTGATTCTTCACGCAACGACGAACCCGTACTTCCTGCAATTTCTCTGGGGAGATAGTACGAACAGCATCGTGAGTGCGCCGGCAGCGGTTGCACCCGGAACGTGGTCGTATGTCATCGTATCGTACGATGCGACGAAGCCCGTTTTGGAACGAACGAGCATTTCCATAAACGATGCTCCTCCTACGACAGAGCCCGGTACAAAACGCGTACCGAGTGCCGCCGACCCCGTACGCATGAGCACCACGACATCGCTGGTTCCGCTCCTCTTGGGCACAAGCGCAAACGCACATCTTGCTACATTGAGACCATACCAGGGGTTGATTGATGATGTGCGCGTGTACAACCATCCCGTTACACTACCGGAAGTAAGCGCTGGCATGGCACCTCCGCAATCTTCATCCTCTGCTCCGTCTCCTTCCTTATGAAAAGAAAGACGATCACCCGCAGGCATATCGGAATGACGGCTCTCGTGACGGTTGTGGTCATCGGCTCGGCAGCGCTCTTCAGCTCCATCGCCATCGCATTGCGTGGTATCGGCGAATCGGATCTTGCCATCTCTTCCGTGCGCCTTGCACAGGTGGATGCGCTTCTTGCGGGGTGTTCCGATGAAGCTCTCCTTCGCCTTTCCCGAGACCAGACTTTCGCGACCGCCGAACCGGTTCGGTTTCCGCTTGGCAATGGCACCTGTACAATCTCCATCGAGAGCATCCAAGGCACTACACTGGAAACGTACGCCCTCACCATCACCGCAGAGCGCCTTCGGACAAAAAAATCCGCACGCATTGCCGTCATGGTCCCGACGATGCAAATCCTCTCATGGGATGCAAGCATCGACCCTTCCTCTCCATAACGCATGTCCCTCTTCTCACGCAAAAGTTCAGTGCTTGCACTCTCGGTTGAAGATTCCACGCTTCGCCTTGCTTGCGCGACGGCATCGGAAGGTGAACCTGCCAAAATTTTGGAACACACATCGGTAACGCTGCCTACAGGCATTGTGGCGCGTCAACGCATCCTGAAAAGTGAGGAATTTGTCACAGTTCTGAAAGAACAACTTGCGATTTTGAAACGAAAACCGTCGACCGTTCTGTGTGCGCTTCCGCCCGGCCTTGTCTACACACTCGCACGAACAAACCTGAAGGAAGCACCGACGGCAAAAGGCGGCCTTGCGCAAATGCTTGCGGAGACACTTCCTGTTGCCGCAGACAAACTGACAACGCGCGAGCAGTGGAATGCACAGGGTGGCGTGTGGACATTCATCGCAACAGAAAAAGACGTGCTCGATTCTTACCGTGCTGCATGCAAGGCCGCCGGTCTTTCTTCCGTCGTGTTTGTTCCTCTTTCGTTCGCGGCATCATTTCTGTATGCAAAGGATGTGTCGGCAGAGAATCCTGCCATCATCGTAAACCTGACGACGAATCCCATGTCCATAACCAAGGCAACCGCATCTGCAATTCTTGATGAACGGATTTTGTTTGATGAGACGATGAATGAGTCACTTTCAGAAACGCTCCAAACATGGCTCCCTGCGAATGCAACATCATCCTTGGTAATTGCAGGAAATGATGCAGTTGCAACCACACTGGCAAAGTCCATCAGTTCAAAACATCCTGCGCTCAAGCCAACCATGGTGCAATGTGATGAATGGACGTTTGCGTCACTTCTTGCATCTGCACAACTTGCCAAACCACCTCTCCCCACTTTTTGATGCTCCTCCATTCCAGAAAAGGCTTCACCCTCATTGAGCTTGCTATCACTATTACGATTCTATCCATGCTTGCGCTTGCGGTGTTTGCGGGGGTAGATCCGCGAAGGCGCCTGAATTCTGCCCGCAATGCAAAACGATGGAGTGATGTGACCATCATGTTAGATGCCTTCAAGTCCTACCAAGCAGACCACGACACGGTTCTTCTGCAAGATCCTGCCGACCCTGCATCTGCACCGGTTCTTGATGATGATCC
>CAZEUQ010000063.1:0-6375 GCA_964515125.1 uncultured Candidatus Peribacteria bacterium | reverse complement strand
ATGATAGCGGAAGCACCGTTCCAATAAATCTCCATTCTTTCTTTTGCTAATTTTTCCCAGTCAATTTCAAATCGAAGTATTTCATCCTCTTTCGTAGAAACATAAGCCTCTCTACGAAGAATTTCATCTCGCTTCTGTTCGAATTCTTTGCGTGCTATTTCTAATTTTTTTTCTTCTTCTGACATTTGTAACTTTTCAAAATCAACCAGACTTTTTTGCTCGGCAAGCACAATAAGGTGCTGTTCTATCTCATTTCTTCGTTGATCCAATGTATTTGAACGCTCTTCTAAAGACAGTATTTGCTGCGCTTGATGAGCAAGAGATGTCTCGAGAGACCGCTGGATTGCCCTGAAGTCAGTTACACTTGTCCGAAAATCCTGCATGAGTTCTGTAAGAGCATTTCTTTCTTCTGCCATGCGATGGCGCTCTTCCTTAAGAAGATTAATTTCGGTTTGTACGAAATCAGGTAGAGTGTGTTGGGCTTCAGAATGACCATCTAGCTCATTCGAGACTGTATCCGCAACGTCTGTATCTGTATGGGGCTCGCACATGATTTGTGTATCTAGATTGGGAGTCGGATCTGCCATAGGTACGCCTACAGCATTCTCGTCTTGAGAAGATGCAGAAATTCTTTCTCGCATTTCTTGCCGTAAAGTAATCATCGCCCTTTCTGCCGCATGAACTACTTCACCTTTCACCCTATACATTTCTTCTAATCCCAGAGAAAAACCTGGAAAGGAAATATGAGATGTAATTTTTTGTATTTCAAGGAATAGATTCTCTAGCTCATCAGGATCTTTTATACAAAGAGGGATATTGATATTCGAGGTAAAATCTACAATCCGTAAAAAATTTGCCATCATGCTATCTGTAATAACCGTTGCTTTGCGCCGAAGGACAGGAAGCGGCCTCCCTTTTAGTTGAAGAGGCTTTTTATGAAGAAACTGATCACTGCCTGATCCTTTTACGGGTCTTCCAATATGAAATCCAGTCTTTATGAATTCCAACCCCATCCTCAATAGAATTTCATCCTTATAAAGTCCCTTTTCCTCTTCTCGTGGAAACAAATTATTTTCTTGTGGTTCTACATAAGCGGGTAGTTGTAAAGTAAGATCTGTTAATCCTTGTATATATTCTGGATATGCTTCATCCATTAGCGTAATCACCTGTACAGCAGCTTTTCGTTCCTGGTGTAAGTAAGAATGCAGAGATCTTTTAAATCGTTCATATTGGGCAAGTTCAACATCCAGATAGTTTTGAATAGTTTCTCGCGAACAAGTCGTTGTTGGTAAGCGTTGTTTTATATCTTCTATAAAGGCAGAGCGAGCTTTTAAAATATGATCCAAATAGCATGCTCCTCGATCCGACATGGAGCCTACAATTTTTTGCACTTTTTCGAGAAAACTATGTCTTACTAAAGTATCGTTCCCTATTTCTTCAACTCTTTGCCTTACATTTATTGTTTCGGTCTCTTCTGTATCTCGCACTAAAACATCTACAGATGGCTCCCCGATAGGCACAGCAGCTTCTTCTTGTTCTGCATTCGGGGTACTAGCGTGATTTAATTTGTGGAAAAAAGAATCAACACTAATCGAAAAGGAATGCTCTGAATTTCTTTCAAGTGTCAACAAAAGTGCATCTTCTGAAAGAAAGTCCGGATTCAGATTCTTAATAAATAATTTTAAGCTTCTAAATATGTTTTCAATAAGTTCGATTAGCTTCGTATTGCCCATTGCTTCCTGTGTAACTGTTCTCTGAATACGACGAACGCATTCGAGTAATTGATTTTTTGTTTCTCGAATATTCCTCCCAACAACAGATGGTTCGAATGAGCCTTCCGCAAAGGATCTTAAATCCGAAAAAAGGGAAGTGATGCCGTCATATTCATTTTGATCCAACAAAATAGGTTCATTACTCAAAAAATTAGATAGTGATCCTTTTATGCATTCTTCCAAAAGAAAACCAAGTCCTTGCTCACTTTCTTTGTTAAAAACAAAACTGTCATCGGCATCTTCTTCGATTTCATGGACTTCTAGGGCAGGCACTGTTTCCCAGTTTGATCTTGCTTGCTGTAATGCAGAATTTACTAATTTTGAAAAATGTTTAGAGCCCGCCTGCCTTCTGCCACTTGAAACAATCTTTCCCACACTCTCGCAAAAAGCATCATTTTTATCTTTTGTGAGTATTCCTTGGGAAATTCTTCGAATTTTCGTGCGAATTTCATCTGCAATTTTTCCAGCTGCTCTACGGTAATCAGCAATTGCTACATCTCGATCGTGACACTCATCAATGCCTTTCTTCACTCGTTCATAGGCTGCATCAAGCATCGCCTCAATAGCTTTAGCATCCTTGCCCGCAAGTATTCCATTGACATGCATAAGAAGAAGGATATCATAACAGAAAAATTAGATTTAGTCTAACATTGATTTTACGGCTTTATATAGATAAAATCTCTTCATTTAAAACAATATGAGTGACATACTTTCTTCTATTTAATCAACCCCCCCTTTCCCACTCTGATACCGATACTCATTCCAGATAGAGAAAATAATACAGACATCAATGATCGTAAAGATAAGGAGTGGCACAGAGGGGGTATTCAGGAGAACGGTTGCAATGAACTCAAACCAGAGGAGAACTGCAAACATGAGAGCTCCCGCTACATTGGTGACGCCAAGTGCCGTTGCCAAGTGCGAGACGACGAGCGCGATGATGATTTGCTGGACAAGTACGGCAACCATCTGCGGGGGCACGGCGCCATGCCCTTTGCCTTCATGGCATTGGCTTCTGCCTCGGAGATATTCATCATCTTCATCCACTGTTCACCGAACAGAGGCCCATCCACACAAAGCCGATGATGAACGCAGCAATGGCTGCAACTAGGACTGCGAGGAAATTGATGGAAGAGAAGTCCACAAGAAGGAGAGGGAGGAACCACAGAACGATGGTCTTCCTTCAGAAAACGTCAATAAATGGCTCCCCATCCTTGAACGTATGCGAACGGATTGGGCGCAGGACATTGTAGAGCTTGGTAGGGAAATAAAGCTCACAGGCTATATTTTCACGAGTGACCAAAGAATGGCTATTGCCGTTCCAATGAGTTCAGAACTTCATTTTTGAAGTCAAAGAACTCTTTGCTGTGTTTCAGGGCATGTTGCCTTGGGCGCTTGAATGTCACTTTGAACGTTTCTTTGATGGTCGTTGGGCTGCGTGACAGGACATGGATGGTATCGGCAAGGAAGATGGCTTCTTCCACATCGTGCGTCACAAAGATGACTGTTTTATGGCTTTCTTCCCACAAGCCTGTCAAAAATTCCTGCATAGATGCTCTTGTGAAGCTATCCAAGGAAGCGAACGGTTCATCCATGAGGATGATGGCAGGGTCGTTGGCGAGGGTTCTTGCAATCGCCACGCGCTGCTTCATGCCGCCTGATAATGACTTCGGGTACGCCTCACGAAAATCGCTCAACCCAGTGACTTGTAGAAAGTGCTTCACGATTTTGTCGCGTTCCTTCTGTGGCATTTTCTTTACCTTCAATCCAAACTCAATGTTTTGCTCCACAGTCAGCCAAGGGAAAAGCGAGAAGTCCTGAAAGACCATTCCTATTTCACCGTGTGTGTCCTTGTTTTCTTTGCCGTTCAATAGCACCTTACCGCCTGAAAGTGGTTCTGTACCTGCAATACAACGCAGCAACGTTGTTTTACCGCACCCGCTTGGACCCACAAAGGCAACAAACTCACGGTCATGGATGTCGGCTGAAATATCGCCAATGGTTTCAACCTTTTTCCCATTGTTCAGATACGCCTTTGATAGATGTTGCAGGTTTAGCATGTGGAATTAGCGGATACGTTCAACCCAAGGGAACCAAATACGGGAAGCGATTCTGAATAAGATGTCAGTCACCAATCCAAGCAGACCAATCACAATGATGATGGTGATGACGTTAGCGGTCTGTAAAAAACGCTGTGCTTGGATGATGGAATAGCCAAGACCCGATTGCGCCGCGACAATTTCAACAAGGACAATGAACGTCCATGCAGCGCCGACCATGAGCCGCATTGCTTCCCATATTGCAGGAAGGGACGCAGGGATAATGACTTTCCAATAGGTGTCAGCCTTGGATGCGCCCAAAGTATAGGCAGCTTCAACATATTCTTTCCGCACATGTATGACGGCTTCGGCTACCAGTAACAGAAGGTAAGGCGCGATGCTTATAAACACGACAAAAACCTTTTGCCCTTCGCCAATGCCGAACCATAAAATGGAAAGAGGAACAAAAGCAGACGGCGGGATATAGCGAATGAAGGAAATGAACGGGTCCACATAGGCTTCAATACTTCTTTTGGTTCCAAGCAAAATACCCAAGGGCAAGCTAACGGCTACCGAAAGCAAAAAACCCAATGCGATGCGACCAATGCTGGTCAATGTATTCGCCCAAAATTGACCTTCAAATATCATGCGCCCAAACGCAGAAGCGATGTCTTTGGGTGCAGGAAGAATAAAGACAGGCAGGTTTCCAAATTGAGAAAGCAGTTGCCAGATACCGAGCAGTACTACAAAAGTGGCTAACGCCCTGACAGCGTAGCCACCTTTGGAATAGCGCGTTGGAAACGCATCATTTCTGTTCATACAAAGATTGCAGAATATCGCCCCCTGCAATCCTTTCAGCGTTGAGGTCGGATTTGATAACGCCGTCTTCCTTGTAGATTGCTATGGCTTTCTGTGTGACTTCAAGGACATTCAAAGGTGTTTGCAGCTTGAAGCGGTCCAAATTTTCCTGATAGGTAAGGAACTGCACCGTAGCCATTTGCGGTTCAATCTCTGCAACGCTCAATCCAAAGTGACGTGCGATAATTTCGTTCGCTTCCGCAGGATTTTGCTTCATAAAGTCCAATGCGCGGAACCACGCTCTCAATACTTTTTGCATGTCTTCTGGGCGGCTTTCCATTACATCTTTTCGCGCAATCCAAGTATCTGTAATCGCGCCGAGGTAATCCTTGCTGAAAAACAGTATTTTGCCGTCCTTTCGTTCAGACGATTTTGAAAGCCACGGTTCCCAACTCATTCCGTAATCAACTTGTCCCGCAGCAAACGCAGCGCCTACTTGGTCAGGCGGCATATCTGCCATCGTGAAGTCGGTCTTTTTCAAGCCTTCCTTGTCTGTGACATAGCGCAGGAAGAAATGAGAAGGTGAAGCCAAAGAGACATGGATTGTTTTGCCTTTCAAATCAGATACGGATTGCACGTCGTTTTTGACGAGTAGACCGTCTGCGCCATACCCAAGGTCAGTAACAACGATGTTTGTAACGTCCAACCCGCCATTTGCGACAATCGGCGTGAGGTCAGCCGAGCTACCCATGATTTGGATGCTGTCGCTGGCAAGTGCCGAAATTGCCGATGGAATATCACTCATGAGTTCTACATGAGCATTTACGCCTTCTTCTTCAAAGAACCCTTTTTCTTCTGCAACAAAGAAGGGTCCATAGCCTGGATATAGATGCGCTCCGATTATGAGCGGTTTAGCTGCTCCTTGATTAGGGGTCGTTGGCGTACAGGCTGCAAGAAGGGCAACAGTGCAGAATACGCTTACAATTTTGAAGTTCATGAGCCGTACTATACAACTCTTTTATTCTGTTGCCTAATCTTATACGAGAATATAAAATAGCGCTATGAGCAAGGTTCGGTTTATGAGGGGCGATGAAGTCCTTGCCGAGTGCGAGGCTGAAAACGGGAAGACGATTTTGGAAGTAGGCGTGACGAATGGCGTTCCAATGCACTACGGCTGTTGCCACGATGCTTGCAATAAATGTGCCTACCAAATTCGCGCAGGTATTGAAAACATCCTGCACAAACGGCGTGAAGAAGGACGCGAGTTCAAATATTCACCGTGGGTTCGCACCTGTCAGGCTGAAATTCAGGGCGATGTTGATGTAAGTGTGTAATAAACCACAGGAAAGGAATAAGGAATTTGCCGACAGCGCCGTTTTATAGTGTCTATGACTTCGGGCAAGATAATGGTTCCCCAAGGTTGTAATGCGACTAAAAGTGTCCCCAAAGGCGGCAGTTCAGGCGGTAGATGCTCTTGTGAAAGCGGGTACAAACATGAGGATTACGTCCGATGAGTACGACAAAAGGGTTAGCGTCTGCAAGCAGCAAGAGGCAACATTTTTGGAAGAATTGAAGGGTCATTCCGAGGCTGATGAAGCCTTCGTACTTTCATGTTCTTACATACTGGAACTGGCAAAACGTGCCAAAGAGCTTTTTGAACGTTCGCAACCCGAACAAAAGAACCGATTGTTACGTTTCGTATTTGCGAACGCTTCCGTAGAAGGCGAAAAGCTTCCGGAAATAGGAGGTTTCGTCTTCGAGCAGTT
>CAZEUQ010000062.1:0-6534 GCA_964515125.1 uncultured Candidatus Peribacteria bacterium | reverse complement strand
GGGTGCTATTACGCCTGTTGCACATCTTTCCCCCACGCACCTTGCTGGCACCACAGTGACACGCGCAACCCTTCATAATGCCGATGAAATCGAACGCCACGATGTGCGCATTGGCGATACGGTCATTCTACAAAAGGCAGGCGACATCATTCCGGAAGTAGTGGAGGTCCTCAAAAATCTTCGCCCCAAGAACGCAAAGCCGTTCCATTATCCCAAGCATTGTCCCAGTTGTGGTACAACGCTCGTGCGACCTGAGGGCGAAGCAGTGCATCGGTGTCCGAATGCGACATGCGGCCCTGTGCGACTGGAAAGAATTGCACACATGGCATCGCGCTATGCCTTTAACATCGAAGGGCTTGGTATCGAAACAATCCAACTGCTCATCGATGAGGGTCTTGTATCCGACCCGGCGGATGTTTTTTTCCTCATGCAGGAAGACCTGCTTACACTTCCACTCTTTAAAGAGAAGAAAACAGACAACCTTCTTCATTCCATAGAAAAGGCTAAGCATATGCCTTTAAACCGTTTTTTATTTGGTCTTGGCATTCGGCACATTGGGAGCGAAACAGCCGATGTTCTCGCACGGCGTCTTTCGTGGCCCGTAAAAAAACTGACCATAGCAGAACAAGGTGACATTGCAGCGCAGGCATCGCTCTTTGGATCCACCGAACGCAAAAAAATCAGCGTGCATGGCATTACCATGAAGGATATTGAAAAAACATTGCAGTCTCTTACAGCGGAAGAGCTTGGAAAAATTGATGGCATTGGTGATGCAGTTGCAGATTCCATCCTGGAATGGATTGCTGATGATGATAATCATGCACTCCTTGAAAAATTCGATCATGCAGGACTTCTTGCATTGCAGATGGAGGGTTCATCATTGCCGCAAATTTTTACGGGAAAAACCTTCGTACTCACGGGAACACTGCCGACCTTAAGCCGTGATGAAGCAAAGGCGATGATTAAAGATCGTGGCGGCAAAGTGAGTTCCTCGGTCAGTAAAAAAACGGACTATGTTCTTGCTGGAGAAGAGCCTGGAAGTAAGCTTACTGAAGCCAAAAAGCTGGATAGGACAATTCTTGACGAAAGAGGGTTCAGGCGTATGATTGACGCATGAAGAATCGTCCTGAGAAAGGAGCGAACGTTGATCTTCCGCAGTTTCATGTTGATGCTTTTGTTGCGTATTCACGGGAACTCCATGACCTCACCGTTCGTGAGCTCCTAGAAGATGCATTTCATCCGGAAGGCGTTGCGGCGCAACATCGCCAAGCACAATTACTTCGCTCACAGCACGCCCTGCCTGCTTTTGTGGAATATGCACAGAACCATCCACATTGCTATGAAGAATTCTGCGATGCTGTTGTACGCGAAAGGACTGCGCAATCGAGCGCAACGCTTCTGCTGGAGAGTGATCGGGTGCGAGGCATGGTAGCAACACTCACCGGAGAAGAAGACCCCTTTGCAAAATCCGCACTCGCCATCAACGATCAGCGATAGGTTATTTCTGCTCTTCAAGCGTGACACTCACCGTCTTCCGTTCGCCTTTGTGGAGGATAAGAAGTTTGATGGTATCTCCCGGTGATTTTGTACGAATCAAATCCGCAAGCGATGTCTCTTCGATCAGTTTTTTGCCGTCCATCTCGAGAATGATGTCGTTTTCCTCAATGCCGGCTTTGTCCGCTGGTGAACCCGGAAGAACGGCAAGTTCGGTCGCATCATTCCCGCGCACCACTAGGACGCCTTCATCGACGCTCAATGTGTTTTTTTCTTTGATATCCGGCGTGATGGGAACATACCGCACACCAAGGTACGGTCGCACGATGCGGCCATTTTTCTTGTAGCTTTCCATTGCATGTAGCAAGTCCTTCGCGGGGATAGCAAAGCCCACGCTCTGTGCGCTCTCTGCAATGGCAGTGTTCATCCCGACTACTTTTCCATTCGTCGCAAGGAGCGGTCCTCCCGAATTTCCATGATTGATAGCAGCATCTGTCTGTAGGATGCTGGAAAGCCGTTCCTGCCTTGCCCCGCCCACATCACCCGCCATGATGGTGCGGCTTAAGCCCGATACAACCCCTACACTCACCGTATTCGCAAATTCACCAAGGCTATTGCCGATGGCAATGACTTGTTCTCCGAGTGCGGGTTCTGCGCTGGAAAAATCGAGAAACGAGAAATTGTTTCCTTCTACTTTTAAAAGTGCGATGTCGTTTCCTGGGTCCATGGTCACCACGTTCGCCTTCAATTTGCGTCCGTCATTCAGAAACACTGTGTAGTCGGCCTTTTCGTCGGACACCACATGTTTATTCGTCATCAAAAGACCATCTGCAGAGATGAAGAATGCCGTTCCGCCGCCAATTTCACGGTGTTCGGTGCCGTTTTGCCGCATTTGGGGAATCTGTATGCCGGGGCCGTTAAAAAATTGATTGAAGAACGGATCATCACCAAATGGATTGATAAATCGGCGCTCCATCACAGGAACATCCTTTGCAATAATCACACTCGCAACAGCGGGTGTTGCTGCTTTCACGGTGGCAACAATATCGGAATTCTTATCCTGCTTACCTGTACCATGTACGGTAATCGGTGCGTTTTGCGGCGCCTGTGACACGGTATGAAGACCAATGCCTACGACAACGCCACTCACCAGTGCGGATGTAAGTGCGGCAATGCCGATCGTTCGGATAGAAGAGGACATACAGTCAGATGGAATGATAGCAAGAGTACAACGGAGAAATTAAGGCGAGATTAAAATTAGGCGTCCCACTGGTCGAAGACCTTTCCATCGATCACATACTCCACGGTGTGAATGCCAGGGAATTGCAGGAGTGTTTTTTCGATCGGCGCTTTTGCCATACCCTGGCGTGCGGCTGCCGCATTCAAGATCGTCAATGCATCATGACGGAATGCAACCTGTGCTGATGTGTCTACCATCGTTACGCCTTCATAGAAATCACCTAGCGCAGCAAGATCATCCGTTGTGTGTGCTCCGGCGAGCGTTTCTTCCTCTGTTGGCCCATTGAACAATGCTCGTAGCGTTGCATCCATCACTCGTTCTTCCGATGCTCCTTCTATCACGCGCTTAACGGGGTGATTCGCCGTACCGCTTGCAGATGCAATGTCTTCTGCGGTGAAGTAGTACAGGGAGACGCGTTGTGAGTGTGCCAATGAACAGGTACTCATCACTATGCAGGCAGCCATGAGCCCGATGATGGAGAGAGAACGCATCATGCGCCGATGACGAGAATGGATGTACGTCCCAAATGCACGGTTTCCTTCTTTCCTGTCCAATCGTGAATTGCATTCATGAGAACGTGTTGTTTGTAGGTATATCCCTCACCACGTTTTGTGCCAGGATCGTTTGTGATGAAGGATCCAAGTGGCGTGTAGCCCGTGATGACGAGCATGTGGTACGGAGGGCCTTCTCCGCTGAAGTACGGGTTCCCAAGCATTTGGCCCTGAGCCGGCACAATCACGGGGTATCCGCTCGCGAGGAGATATTGGATGGATTCAATCGTCACGTCATCATCGTGATATACCGCTGCACGGCGCCCAAAACGTTCCCGCGCAAGAGCCGCCAGTTCATCGAGAGTGATATCGACGTCGTATCCTTTCGCACTTTCCCATTGTATGAGATCAAGGATTTCATCGCGTGCGGTTTCTGGTGTGAATGGCGCACCTCCTTGTAAGTGACGTTCCACCATGAGGAGCGCCGCCTCTTCGCAAGCTTCTTCAAACGTGGGAGACCAGTCTGCGTGAGGAGCCTGCACGGTGAAGGGAACGGGGATTCGCACACTCCAGGAGAGTTCCTTCTTCTTTGCATCGGTGAGAGGATCAAACGCAGGTGCGCTGGTAGGCAAAGAAGAACGAGAAGGAGCAGGTGAAGAAGACGAGGAAGAAGCCTGGGGAGACTGTGCCGGGGGCACAACGGTTGCGCAGGCTGAAAGAAAAAGAAGGGATATGCCAATAATGGAAGGAGTTTTCGTCTTCACAGAAGACGTAGTATACACCTTTTTGTTTTTGCTCTGGTGCCGTGGAGAGGACTCGAACCTCCACAGGATTACTCCCACACGCCCCTCAAGCGTGCGTGTCTACCATTCCACCACCACGGCACATAGAAAAAGAACTGAGCCTGCAGAGTGTATCAGATTCTATGCTTCCAGAAAGGCCTTGAAGGCATGTTTTTGAGAAGATACGCAAGTGCATCTCATTTGGGAAAAGTTCTGAATGGCCCTGCCATCAGCGACATAAAGCTATGAAGAAATGATCCATGCCTACAGAATGTCCATTAACCCTCGTAAATGGTGTTTCTCCTTCGTGGGGATCTCTAATTTCTCGATAAACTGTGCAAGTTTTTCCAGCGTGACACGCTCACCCCGTGTGAGAGCTTTCATTCTCTCGTAGGCATCACCGTAGCCATGCTTGCGCATGACGGTTTGAATTGCCTCTGCGTGTAATTCTGGGTGCATCTCCAGCTCTTCGGCGAGAATTTTTGTATTGACCGAAAGCTTTTGGAGCCCTTTCTGGAGCGACGAAACGGCAAGCATGTGGTATCCGAATGCCACTCCGATATTGCGCTGCACCGTGGAGTCCGAGAGATCCCGCTGAAGGCGGCTCACAGGAAGTTTTTCTGCAAAGTGAGAGAAGAGTGCTGTAGAGAGGCCAAGATTTCCTTCGGCATTTTCAAAATCAATCGGATTCACCTTGTGCGGCATGGTAGAGGAACCCACTTCGCCCTTCGCAACTTTCTGCGTGAACACACCGCGCGAAATGTAAAGCCATGCATCGCGTGAGAGATCCAAAAGAATCGTATTGATGCGTACCAGTGTGTGCGACAGTTCCGCCATGTCATCGTGCGGATTGATCTGCGTGGTGTTTTCCAGCGGCACAAGCCCGAGCGATTTGACAAACTTGCGCCCGAAGGAAAGCCAGTTCACATCGGGGTAGGCACTTGTATGGGCGCTATAGGTTCCTACTGCTCCGCCAAACTTCCCCTGCATTTTAAAGGTCATCAGCTGGGTGCGTTGGCGCTCTAAGCGATCCACAAAGACCATCAGTTCTTTTCCAAGTGTTGTAGGCGTTGCAGGCTGCCCATGCGTAAGCGAGAGCATCCTGCGTTTTTTGTTCGCATTCGCCATGGTGCGCAGGACGGCTATCAAGGCCGTGAGCTCCGGGCGAATCACGCGTTTGAGTGCATCGTGAATAAGGACGCCGTACGCAAGGTTGTTAATATCTTCACTCGTCAGGCCGAAGTGGATGAATTCTGTGCGGACTTTTAGCCCCGCGGCACGTTCGATTTTTTCCTTTAAATAATACTCAATCGCTTTCACGTCATGGTTCGTTTTCTTCTCAATCGCCCGCACAAGCTCTACTTCTTTATCCGTAAATCGGTCCACAATCTGCTGTAGGGCATCCTTTTGCTTTTTTGTGAGCGCCTTCAATTCTCGTACGCCTTTTTCTTCTGCGAGCGCCGCAAAGTAGCTCACCTCTACAAAAATTCGTGCACGCATGAGGGCTTCCTCCGAAAAGAAGGGGCGCAGCGCATCGACAGTCTTTGCGTAGCGGCCATCGAGCGGGGAGAGAGAGTGCATGGGTGAGGGGTACATGGAGTGTAGCAAAGAAAAGCATGAAGATCGAAGATCGAAATCCAAAAATTCCTCAGAGCGGCTTTTCTAGCCGTGTTTTCTTATGATGCAACGGGCAGAAAGCCCGCTCTGAAGAAGCGCAGGTGTGCACACCTGCGCTGCCTTGATAGATCAGCCTTCACTATTTTTTCGTCTCCCTCTCTTCCATAGGACTCTTTGCATTCCCTTCAAAGACTTCCAAAAATTCTTCGACACTCATTGTTTCCTTCTTGAGGAGAATTTCCGTCAGCTCATTGAGTTTCTTCTTGTGCTCGAGAATGAATCCTTTCGCACGTTCGTACTGTTCGGCGATGATGCGCTTCACATAACTATCAATCTTTTGAGCCATATCTTCCGAGTAATTCCGTGCAAGGGAGGGATCGACCCCCAAGAACATAGAACCCTGCTTCTCGCCGTAACTCACAATGCCCAGCTCTTCGGCCATGCCGTAACGCATTGCCATGTTACGGGCGATTTCGGAGGCACGTTCGATGTCATTACTCGCACCGGTCGTGATTTCATTAAAAATAATCTCCTCTGCAGCGCGTCCTCCAAGGAGGCCACAGATTTCATCCAAAAACTTCGTCTTGCTCGTGGTGTATTGATCTTCCTTCGGAAGGAACCACGTCACGCCCAGTGCCGCGCCGCGCGACACGATCGAAATCTTATGGAGCGGATCGGATTCCTTACACAAGTGCCCTACAATCGCATGACCTAGTTCATGGTAGGCCGTGATCCTCTTCTCTTTTTCGGTAAGCTTCCTCGATTTCTTTTCCGAACCGATGGTCACTTTCTCGACGGCATCCACAATATCGATCTGCGTGATTTTCTTCTTGCCGCGTTTTGCCGCAAAGATCGCGGCTTCATTCATGATGTTCTCTAAATCGGCACCAGCAAGCCCTACCGTTTGCTT
>CAZEUQ010000061.1:0-6677 GCA_964515125.1 uncultured Candidatus Peribacteria bacterium | reverse complement strand
GACTAGCACGTCTAACAATTCCATGAACTTCGTAATTTTTCTCAAGTAGTAATTCTGTTAGGTAAGAGCCATCTTGACCAGTGATTCCCGTAATAAGTGCTTTTTTCAAACGATTCTCCTTAGCTAATAACCAGATTTACGTGTTGTAAATTTGGGAGTTTATCTTTTAACTGTTTTTTAATTTTTTCTAACTCGGCAAGCTTATTTGCATATAAGATATGACCCAAATTGAAAAAAACGCCTTCCAATTCTTCATTTGATTTGAGATGTTTTAAAGTAGAACTCACTTTCTTAGCAGCCTCTTTGACTGAGTCTTCAAATATTTTTTCTCGTGCTCCTTCATAGCCATCATCCCCTGCAATTCAAAAATTTCTTTCACCGGAGCAATGCGATCTTCAATGGAGACTGTTGATCTCTCTTTTTTCATGACCGAGAGAACATCGTGCATCGCGGTGATCTCGGCGCGGAGGCATTGGTTCGCGAAAATGATCATGTTCACTCCGAGCGTCGCCATTTCATCGTACGTCATGGACGGATACGTCGTGGGGACCAACACGATGGGTGCGCGCTTCTTCCATTCTTTCAAAAAAGCGCGGATTTCATCTGGTTGTTTTGATTTGGAATGGATGAGGATGCCGTCCGCGCCGCTCTCGATGTAGGCCTGCGCGCGCTTGAGCGCTTCTTCCAGCCCCCACCCCGCAATCAGCGCTTCCACACGCGCGATAATAACGAAGTCCTCGGAACGTCTGGCGTCGCGAGCCGCCATCAACTTGCCGGAGAATTCCGCAATGGATGCAAGTTCCTGTCTCCCTGGAACAAAGCTGTTCACCTTGGGAAACAATTTGTCCTCGATAATCACTCCGGCGATACCGGCGTCTTCGTACTGTTTCACCATGTGATGCACATTGGAAGAATTTCCATAGCCGGTATCCACATCGGCAATGACGGGAATACTTCCCGCGTTGTTCATTTCCTGTGCGCGTTCCAGGTACTGCGTCATGGTGAGGATGTTCGCATCGGGCACAGAGTGACTCGCGGAAATCTCAAGTCCACTCGCCCAAACTCCATCAAAACCATGCTGTTCGATCAATTTTGCACCAAGCCCGTCGTGCGCACCCACAATGATAAGAGGCTCGCGTACGGAGAGGAATTTTTGCCGAAAGGCAGCTGTTTTTGTTGTCATGGGGAGTATCGTAGCGCAAATTCCTCTCTTTTGGAGGGGTTTTTAAGAGCAATTGTGAAATGTGTGCGTGCGCCCCATACTGTCCCAGATGCGCTATACGGATCTTCCGCAATTCATTGGCATAGACGTGTACGAACGGGCGCGCCTGACGCTTACAGAAAAGTATGGAAAGACGCTGGGAGTTCTTGATGTGTTTGAGTTTGGAACCATTCCTCTCCCCGGAATTTCGGACATGGATTTTCATGTGATCGTGAAAGCGAATGTAGAAACATCGTTTCCACGCATGAAAGATTTCGCGCCGGATGAACGCTATGCGATGCTTCACAAGCAGTTTGTTCTCACGGAAGAATCGTGGAATGATTTTCATTACATTGATCCGTGGTTTATAAAAGGGACTGCATTGTTGGGACGAGTCGGGGTTCCTGCGCGAACACTGAGTGAGGAGGATCATCATGCGCTCTCCCTATACTATATTCTCCTCAACTGGCTTCTTCCTTTTTTACGAACAATCGCGCAGATCGAATGTACGCAAGAATTACCCGTTCGCGAAATGCTCGAGATCATCAAGGGGACGGCGTATCCCTACCGCGAATTCAAACGCATGAGTGCGACGACTGCGGACGGCGACCCTTCGAAGGCTTTCTTTGAAGAACTCCGCTCAACCTGGTTTACGTTAAATCAAGCGGAACAAGAAGAGAGGATTTTTGAAGCATTTCATCGCTTCTCCAAATCCATTGGAACGCTTTTGACGATCATGAATGAGGAGATGAAAAAGAGAATGCACGCCATACCAACGCCGGAACATCGGAAAACGAGGATGCATGCAAAAATTCTCAAGAGATATCCACAATCTGTCGTCCTCGATACCGGTGATGATATCTTCGTGTATCAGAAAGATCGCGCTTCTCTCGAACTTTTCTACGAAACATTCCGATCACCGCTGTCATCGGCCAAGCCGGAGCGAGGTTTGTATCTGCTTCCCCTGGAACTTTCTGCAATACAAAATTCACACCTGATGACGTCGGGGCCGGTCTCGCAGTGGTACAAGCACACATTCGCGACGGATCTTGCATCTATTCCCATGTACCAACATCCCGCGATCGATCATCTTCTGCGGGTCATGAATAAGAACGTGGAAGAAACGAAGATGGTTCACGGTGCAAAACAACCGTTTACAACGTTCGGAATGCCTTCCCCTCTCCCTTCCCGTTCGTTCCGCGCACGTCTTGGACGCCTCTACGATGCAGTACTCTCATTTATGACGCGCACCTCCATTGGGGGGCTGCTCCGCAACAAAAAATTGCATATGATGCTTCCATCATCATGAAGCAACGCTGCAAACAATTGTCGATTAATCTTCTCGTGCTTCTTTGCACGGGTCTCTTGTTGATTCTTTTAGGGGAGGTAGGGCTTCGCGTGCTGAATATTCAACCCATGAGCACACCCAAACGGCATATCCATCAACCGAGCGATATCCCGGG
This sequence comes from uncultured Candidatus Peribacteria bacterium, assembly GCA_964515125.1. Taxonomy (GTDB): domain Bacteria; phylum Patescibacteriota; class Gracilibacteria; order Peribacterales; family Peribacteraceae; genus JALQTW01. The sequence goes on along the minus strand of CAZEUQ010000061.1, from coordinate 4,013 downwards.
CCTTGTCTATGAATTCATTCCGAATATTCGATCAAAAGGATTCGGCTGGGAACACATAAGCATAAACAGCCAAGGCTTCCGTTCTCTGGAACGTGATCTCTCAAAGCAAACTATTGCCGTTGTAGGCGATTCGTATGCGTTTGGGTACGGCGTTGAAGATGATGAAACGAACCCCGCGCAGCTTCAGAAGATGCTTCCCGCCTACAACGTGCTGAATGCGGGGGTGAACGGCTACAACATTGAACAGGAAGCCATTCAGTACAAGGCAAAAATTCAACAGTTAAAGCCTGTTCTGACGATTGTGCAATTTGTGTTTAACGACATGGATGCAAAAGGATACTTCGATGAAGAAGGCATCATGCGCATCGGACGGCAGACGAAAGAGGAGGAGGAAAAAGCAATCGTTGCGAGCGTGACGAAGCCGGGTCTTATTAATTTCCCGGGCAAAGCGTTCCTGCAACAAAAAAGTGCCATCTTCAATTTTGTGGAGCGAACGACAAAATGGCTTCCATTCCGGAAGAAAGTGGATAACACCCTCGAAACAATCACCGATGAACAATTGGCCTTCTACAAAACATGGTTTCAGGAATTGGATCGATCTATTGCGACCGGCACGAAGCTGTTTGTCATCTGGCCGGAGAATCATTGGCATGAACCATCACGCGCGTTCTTGAAAAATCTTGCGACCGAACATGGGTTTGTCATGCTCGATTTATATGATGAATTTGGAAATGGCTACGAGCCACTTCTGTGGGATTTCCATCCAAATCCAGCCTCACAGAAGAAAGCGGCGGAAGCCATATTTTCTGTCATTCAACGGGAAAAAATGCTGCCCGAGTAAACGCAGAGAGCGTGTACAATGATTTCATGAGGATTTTTCAGCCCGATCGCGTTCTCTTGGCATCGTTTGTAGAGCGCATGGCGCCGCGTATGCATGGAACGGTGATCGATGTCGGAGGCGGAAACAGACGGTATGCAAACCTTTTTACGCATTGCACATACAAGACCGTGGATCACGATCCCGCACAACATCCGGATTACGTCGCATCGATCGATCTCCTTCCACTGCCCGATACATCCGTCGACGGCATTCTTTGCACACAAGTGCTTGGGGATGTAGAGGATCCCAAAAAAGCGATTGAGGAAATGGCGCGCGTTCTCAAGTCCGGAGGAAAACTACTTCTCACGGAATCTCTCTTCAACGAAGAGCATGATATGCCTCATGACTATTGGCGTTTTACAGAGGAAGCGTATCGATTTCTTTTGAACAATCATTTTGTAATTGATGTTCTGGAAGAGCGCGGAGGATACTTCAGCCAAATTGCCCAGCAAAAAATTCGATACATGATTGAACGGTTCGATGCCTATCATCGACCATTGGTAGGAAGAGTTATTCACCTCTGGGCTCTCGGCATCGGAAAAATCGCGATGATGCTCGATAGAAAGAATTGCTTACAAAAGCGCTTTACAATCGGTCACTGTATTCTTGCAACAAAGCGATAATGCTCTTCACAACATCCTGGGACGACGGCCATATTCTCGATCTCACATTGGTCGATCTCTTAAAAAAATACGGAATGCAAGGAACGTTCTTTGTTTCCAAGCAGCATGAACTCGTACATGAGCGATTATCGGAAGATAAGATTCGCGATCTTGCGAGCACGATGGAGGTAGGAGCCCACACCATGACGCATCCCGACCTTACAAAGATTTCCCTTGATGATGCAAAAAGAGAAATTTTCGATTCAAAAATATGGATTGAATCTGTCACGCAAAAAACATGCGATCTTTTCTGTTATCCGCGAGGAAGATGGAACGAACAGACAAAGAAGATTGTTCAAGATGCGGGATTCCGCGGCGCGCGGACGACGGAGTTGTATCGATTCCAGAACGACGATCCCTTTTTGATGCCAGTTTCCCTTCACATCTACCCGTTCCCTTTCCGACCTGTTGCCAATCGTCGCTTCTTTGAGCCATTTTCGATCGCTCGGAAAGCATTACGCGGATCGATCCCTCTTTCTGCGTACAGGAATTGGCTTTCTTTCGCGAAGGCGCTTTTCGATCAAGCATATGAAACGAAACAACCGTTTTTCCATCTCTTCGGACACAGTTGGGAAATCGAGAAGTTCGGAATGTGGAATCACTTGGAGCAATTTCTTACACACGTCGCATCAAAGCGTGACGTTGAGCACGTTCCTAACAGTTCTCTCGTGTGATCATGCGCATTCTCCTCCTCAATGACGACTTTCCACCACGCGGCATGGGCGGCGGCGCGTCCGTTGTGTCCGAGCTTGCTCGTGGATACGCAGGAGCGGGCCATGATGTGACCGTCATCACAACCCATCAGGACTCCGCCCTCATTGAGCGACGTGATCTTGATGGAATGATCGTTATCAGTCTTCCCATTACATATCGATCCTCTCTTCGCTGGTACCTGAGTATCTGGAATCCCAAAGTATCGATACTGCTCAAGCAGACGCTGAAAACGCTTCATCCATTTGATCTCGTTCATATGCACAACATTCACCAGTACCTCACATACGGCTCCATCAAACTCGTTCGAAAGAAGAGCAAACATATCATCATGACATTTCACGACGTGATGAGCGTCAGTTGCGCACGACTCACGACAAAAAGATATGTAGGGAGTAGCCCACACGAATTCAACTATCGCATCACGATGTTCGATCGCATGAAACAATGCGGATGGACGTGGAACCCCTTCAGAAACATGCTCATTCGCATGACCCTTACGCATGTCGACAAAAAAATCTGCGTGAGTCAGGCACTGAAAAATCTTTTAGAAACGAATGGTATCGAAATAGATGCCGTCATTCATAATGGGATCGATCTTGAGGCGATTCGCATCTCTTCATCGATGCAGGAAGAGATGAAAAATAGATTGCAGTTGCAGAACAAGAAAGTGATTTTCTTTGGCGGTCGCCTGAGTCCAGACAAAGGCTTCAAAGAAGTGATGAAATCCTTTGAAACCCTGAAATCAGCGTATCCAGATGTTGTGATTGCGGTTGTTGGAGATGCCCAGCGTGCGCAAAAAATGATCGGAACAATGGAGCAAAGTCGTCTTATTGTCACGGGATGGCTCAGCCGTCCGGAACTTCTTACACTCATGAGCCTCAGTCACCTCATCGTGACGCCGTCTGTCTGTTTCGATTCCTTTCCGACGGTGAATCTGGAAGCGATGGCACTGGCAAAACCGGTCATCGCGACACAGTTTGGAGGTTCCTCGGAACTTGTGATTGATCGAGAGACGGGATTCATTGTCGATCCGCGCGACACGCCGCAATTCGCAGAGCGCATGAAGCGCCTTCTTGATGACCCGGCTCTTGTAGAACGGATGGGAAAGGCGGGGCAAGGACGAGTTGCTGTCTCCTTCACCTTGAAAAAGCAGATCGATGCGTATCTTTCTCTTATAAAAGCCACGGATCTTGCCCACTAAGAAGGAACTTCAAACTATCTGCAAAAAGCCACAGGTACGTGATCTTCATCTCAATCGTATGAACGCCGGCAGGGACACGAATGCCCGGATACAGACCGTTCGCGATTGCGGTCTTTACCGGTTCTCCGTCGATCAAAATGCGATATCCCGGCAGTCGCGCACGACGAATGGTAATCCACATCTCTTCCGTCTCATCTGTAGAGAAAGAAAGATGTGTGGGCCCGTGATGCGTGACAGAAAATGGTGGATGCAAGGCGTCTTGGCTTCCCACGGAGCATTCTGCACACTCAAGGAGATCTTGCGTACCATCGTGAGCATTCGTCAGGAACGAAATCGCATTCTGTTCATCCGTTTCTTTTATTGCAATGCTAGTAAGCGCCGTTACGAGCGGCTCAGGCGATGGAACACGATAGAGAAAAATATCCGGGAGCCGGTCAACGGGCTTTAGAGTTCCTATTTTTATAAACGGTGATGGTAGCTCCCATGCACTGATGACCGTAGAAACGCCAAGTTTCGCAAAGAGCGGCGCCCTCATGGAGATGATCCTCAATTTTTC
>CAZEUQ010000060.1:0-6706 GCA_964515125.1 uncultured Candidatus Peribacteria bacterium | reverse complement strand
GCAAAGAAGTCATCGTACGCGGACGTGGGAATCGGCAAATTATTCTCCTGCAAGTATGCGAGTGCGTTGAGCCTTCCCTGCGGCGCATGCGATGCAATGGCAGCAAGAATGTTCTGCTGATTTTGCTGTTGATACGTCAGGACGGTCCCTCCCGACTGAACGGTCGTGTAGTTTGCCATGGCCAATGTCAGCTGGTTCTGTGCGGAAGCAATCACTTCGGCCGGAGCGCCGACAGCAATAAAGTGTTCCAGGTTTTTTCCGGCAATGTGCACCAGGTTCCGCGCTTGTGCCGCATCGATGCCGTGTGCGGTGAGTGCCGCATAGTCGATCGTCTGTTGATACACAAGATGACCGTTTGCGTCGGTCACAGGAACGCCATTCGTACCGATCACCACTTCCGTACCGTCGCCCGCAAACGATGGACTGTAGAATGCCTGATAATTCAGCCGTGCCGTTTCGGCTTCCGCACCGTTGCATGCAGCCATCACGTCAATCGGTTTCTTGTCCATGCAGGTACAGCACGCTTCCACGAAGACCATGAAATGTGGAGCTGTCAGATGAAATTCCGGAATGGAGAGGCGGTTGTCGTACCTCGCTTGCATGGTGGCCATGAGTGTGTTGGCTTCTGCAACGCGCCCTTGTCGGAGCATGGCTGCCACGTTGAACGCTTGCCCAACCATGTCACGAAGTCCTTCGTTGTAATTCCCGACATTACGGTTCAATCTGTTCCACTCGGCACCTCTTCCCTGATCAAAGGCAACATGATCCCACCGGTAGAGCGCTCTCGTTTGCGCTTCGTTTTCCCAGCGCCACTGTGGCAGAAAATCGTAGAATGCCTGCGTGAATTCATTCGGAGTCATGGGATGCAGTTCCGGACAGGTAGAGGTGAGTGCAGCAAAAAGTGAATCGCGCTCGGCTGCCATGATGTTGGCATTCGTGTATCCGTCAAATGAGAGGACGGTCATAAACGCTTCGTCAATGTTGGCTGCAATCTTCATGCGTGTCGTATATTCGTCACCCGTTGTCATGGCGGATCCTTCATCTGCCAATGCTTGCAGTAGAAGATCGTCAAGCGGCGTCACGCCGTCATCCCGTCGGTAGGTTTCTGGAATGAACATCGTTGCATCATTGCCAAGACGCATGGTTTTTGTCGCAGCATCCCATAGGATCTGTATCCTGCCGATCACCTTGTCTGCGGTTTGCGGATCCAGAATACGGATCTGATAGGTGCCCGATGGCGTCGCACTGTTCATGGACACCTGCACCATGCACATGCCACCTCCGCTGTCGCTTCGTTCTGCTGTGCGTCTGCCCATGACACCCGCTCCGTGATCGATCTCTACGATGGTCGGAAAACCGGGATCGCGATAGGCAACCGTCACGGCGGAGCCGGTGAAATCCATGATGGAAGGAGCGAGATCGCTCTGCATGCCTTCCTTCGGAAAGAGCGATGCGAGCGATGCAGGAGAGAGACTGTCCCAGGGAAGCGCTTCGAATTCTGCCTGCATTGTTTTCATATTCTCTGCTTCCGTCGTTAAGAGGGTGATGCGCTTGGCGATTTCCTTGGGCAGATGCGCGAGTGACGCTGGGAGAAGGCCCTGCGTGCGGAGCGATGCGACGTTTCCTGCAAGGTAGGTGAGCGCATTGAGCGTGTCCGTGACACGTTTCGCATGCGCCGACATCTCAAGAGGTCTGTTTCGCGTGGAATCATTGTTGAATCCTTCCACCATTTCCACGTGCTCAATACGTGCGAGGCGGCCATCCTGGCTGTGCACCTGCACGTACGAGGCTTTCTTCGGAAGTTCATACGTATGCATTCCCTGCTTAAGATCCATGTGCGCATCGGTATCCGGATGGTCGGCAATGCCGAAGTGCAGCGTTGCGGGTGTTGAGCCGGTATACGTAACGGTCACGCGCATGTATTGAGGATCCCCCTCGCGAAGGGCGTACCCGAAGACATCGCTGTTCACCGTTCCCTGCATGCTGGAACGTGTAACGATGAGCGCGCCGGAATCGAACATCAGGCCGAGTTCGTTGGAATATGCCTCGATGTTTCCGATGCCCGGAATGGATGTCCTTGGTCCGCCGCCGAAGTTTTGTCCTTGAGGGATAGGAACACCATCGAATGCGGCGAAATCAAATGCATCAATTGCAGGTTGTTCTTTCACGGGATACCCATCATTCAATGTCCACTTCGCAAGACTTTCCGCCATGGAAAGTTCTGTTGCTACGGCCTGTATGAATGTCGCCTCATCAACGCGTGCGATCCGCATACCGTTGTCATCCGTCAGAAGCGAAAGGCCTGGTTCAGAAGGCGCATCAAGGACGGTCGGCATTGCGAGGAGTCTTTCCAACTCCGTCGGCTTATCGACATAGAGAAGAGAAACGGAGAGAGGCGTGAGAACGGACGGATCGAGACCCTCCTCAAACGACTCCTCTGCATCATTGATTGTGCGCGCGGTGCGCTCTTGCCAGTCTTGCACGTCGAGCGACAGCGCAAAGAAGGCATCCGACAAAGTATGTTTGATCCTTTGCATGCGGGATTCCCCGTCATCGCTCCAGACGACGGGATCTGCCTGGACGACAGTGCTGACGACACGTTGGATGTTCTGTGTCCGCAGAAAGAGGGCATCACCTTCGCTTTGGAGATCGTCTATGTCCGTTGCGACTGCTGTGATCTCCGGCGGCATGCAGTCCGCAACCGATGTTTCGAGCGCTGTGAGCAGACCTTCCTCTGCGGCAATCGCTTCGTTTTCCTCCGCTTCGCGGAGATTTGTTTTCTCATCCACCTCATTCCAGAGCGTGCCGATGACTGCATCGATGGCGGCGATTTGATTCGGAATGTCCGCGCGGGCGCTTGCAAGGTTATTGATGGCGTCCGCCAGATCGTTCCGTGCCGTTTGCTGTGCGGAGATGGATTCATGGAGGGAACGGATGGATGTTTCGATGGTTGTGAGCGTCTCCCGATCTTGCTCTTGCTCGGATGAAAGTTGCACGATGACGCCGTCGAGGTGCTCCGCATTGTGAATGATCTTTTCCTGCGCCTGCCCTTTTTGCCATGTAAGAAGCGCTCCGGTGAGAAGTTCATTGACATCCTGCATTGGATCATGAATGTCCTTCCATTGTTGCAAGTCCTTGGGAGACAACGTGCGCAAGACGAGTGTCATGTCGATCGCGCGTCCGATTTCCCGGGGATACAATTCCGGAATCAGGTTTTCCATGTTCGGCGTCACGGTTTTTCCAAGACGCGTCAGTTCCGCTCCAATGCGTGTGAGGGAATCGCGGAGCGCGAAGAGCTGATACGACAGCTGCAAGTTCGCGTCATCCCAGGAGGGCTGTATCGCATCTCTCTCGTTCTGGGCGTTTGCGATGTCTCCCGTCCTTCTCTCTATTGCTTCCTGCACGGCATCCGTTTGCGTCAGGAGATCGTTGATCTGCTGCTGGTATCCGGAGATGATGTCGTCAATCGTCGACTGATCCCCCTGCGCATCAAGCAGTTGCTGCGCAAGATCGTCATCTCGCAGCTTCCATTCTCCTTTTATATCCCTGTCCCTTCCGATTTCTTCCATGAGTGCGTCGATGGGCGCCTGCGCAATGGCGATGTCATCAAGCTGATCGGCTGTTTGATGAATGAGACTGGTCAGGGCGGGATCTATGCTGGGAGGAGCGAGAGGGTTTGCTGTCATGAGCGTGCGATCATCCAGTTTTTCCGGAGTGGCGAGTTGTCGGTGCATGTGGTTTTTTGATGGCATGGGGAAGGGGAAGTTGTCGTGCGTATCATCGCGTGGGGCGACTTGCGAAGACGAGCCTATCTTCACAAGAAAAACAGAGAATGCCGATTGCATGGCTTTGGGAAGGGCTCCATCAGTTCTATCTAGTCATAGAACGCTCATGAACATCCTTGCCATACATTCCGTTCCTTGTGTGTTCGGAACCATTTTTTTGCTGTCCGCAAGCGCGTGATCTTTCCTCGTGCATATCGGTCGCTACACCATCATCTCGCCAGATGATCCACCTGTTGCTGTAGTAGTGTCATGCACGCACATGTTCATCAGGCCATTGACCTCGCTACAAAGGCGCACCGCGGCCAGCTCCGTTTTACGGGAGAGCCGTACATCGAGCATCCTCTTTCCGTCCTCGCCATTCTCATGCAAACGGGCGGCACGCACCTGCCGACTCAGGCATACCTTGCAGCCGTCCTGCACGATACGTTGGAAGATACGCAGCTCACGTATGAACGCATTGTACGGGAATGCGGAAAGGACACAGCCGACATCGTGTGGGCACTTACGAAGGAGAAATGCCCAAAGGGAATATCGCGTCGTAATCATTTTCGTGCGTACCTTGCGCGTCTTCAGCATGCATCCATAGCGCAACCGGAAGTTCTTTTGATCAAGATGGCGGATTGCATCCACAATATCGATACCATCGAAGGGCACCGCGGAAGAAAACAAGTGGAGGTCATCTCGGAAATTGCGGATTTTTACTATCCCTTATTCCTCAATGGTCTTCCTCGCTACGACCATCCCTTCTTTGCGCATCATCTGCGATTGCTGGATCGCTTAAAGGACAGTCTGGAACGTGCGTTTCGACTGCATGATATTCGGTTCACGTTGCTCTAAAGACGCTGCGCCTGTTCTTTTCTTGTGATGGTGATGTTTTAATACGCCTTTCCTACAAGAACTCTCTTCGCAAACGCGGAGGGCTTTCCCGAAAGTGGATCCTTCTCCTTCGTGGCATCATCCTGTGCATCGAACGCAAAACAGCGGATGGTTCCGCCGGATGTCTCTGCCTTCAGCTGCTCCACCGTTTTCTGCGTGCCGTCCCATGCCATCTCTACCCATTTTCCTGCCGCGAGGGCTTCTTTGATGTCCTTGTACGATGACGTACGAAGGGTGTTTTTCTCCATGCGTTCTTTTGCTCTCTCGAGGAGAGTCGCTTGATCTTCTTTGAGCATCGTCGCAACGGTCTTCGCGGCATCGCTCAAAGGAACTTTCTTCGCATCATCGCGGCTGCGAATACGGCTCTTCACGATGCAAACCCCTTCTGCCAATTCTTTTTTCCCCAGTTCTATGCGCACGGGTGTTCCTTCGTGGATTTGATGGAATGTCTTATCGCCCAGGCGTGTTTCATCCCGCTGATCGATGCGCACGGACGTTTGTACGCCATCCCCATGCCATCCCCATGCGACTTCTTCAAACATATGCTCGCGTCCGTGGAGTGCGTAGGGAGCCTCTTTGTTCCCGGAAATCTGTCCGGCAAGTTTGCGTGCTTCGCTGCGGAGTGTCTCATTTTCTTTGCTGTCCCCTGCAAGGATCGGCAAGATAGCCGCAGAGACAGGCGCAAGCGCAGGAGGGAGGACAAGACCGTCATCATCTCCGTGACTCATGAACACTGCCCCCAGAAGACGCGTCGAAACGCCCCACGAATCGTAGTAGGGGACAGTTTGTTTTCCGTCTTCGTTTAAGAACGAGACGCGCGGTGTGCCGTCATTATCCTTCAAAAAGTTCTGGGAGAGCATGTGGCTTGTGCCCATCTGGAGCGCCTTGCCGTCCTGCATCATGCCTTCCATGGTGTACGTGGCGATGGCTCCGGGGAACCGTTCGTGTTCCGGCTTTTCTCCTTTTATAACGGGAATCGCCAGCAGTTCCTCACAGAGTGTTGCGTAGAGATCTAAAAAGGCGAGTGTGTGTTTTTTACAGGACGCTTCATCCGCAAAGAGGCAATGCCCCTCCTGCCAGTGGAATTCACTCGTCCGTAAAAATGCGCGAGGACGCTTTTCCCAACGCATGACACTGCACCATTGGTTCACAAGGAGCGGGAGATCGCGATGACTCTGAATTTTTCCGTTTCGTCCGTACCAGTCGACAAACAGAAGTTCACTTGTGGGGCGTACATAGTATGGTTCCGGTAACTTCGCACCGCCGGCATGCGTGACCACGGCCACTTCTGGCGCAAAGCCTTCGATGTGTTCTTTTTCGCGCGTGAAGAAACTTTCGGGGATGAGCATGGGGAGCATGATGTTCTCGACTCCCATGCTTTTTAAATGCGTATCCAGATAGCTGCGAATGTTTGCCCACAACTTTGTAGAGAGTGGGCCAAACGTGATGGCACCTGTGACAGGGGATTCATCATAGAGATCCTTGGATGCCGACAGGACATCCTGGTACCACTGCGGGAAGTTCTGCGTTCGGGGAGTGATCTTCACAGGCATGAGGAGAGGATAGCAGGACGAACGGAGAGCGGGTAGCTCGAAGTCTGGCAGTTTCGCTCTCTCAAGAGGGGAACGATGCGCCGCATGATTAGATTCTATCGACAAGAAAACCCAAATCGTTTCATGAGGCGATCATTCAGCCGTGTGAGCATTGACGCGTCCTGGGGGACCAATGCTGTGACACGCTTGCATGTCCGGTCCCGAAGAGTCGTGACGCTGTTTGAGGTCGATGCATCTGCATGCACCGAGGCGTGAGGAGAGGATGACCTGCGGACAGTCTTCGCCAGTGCCTTGCGCGCCTGGAGCGTAGCAGCGCGAACGCCACCTCCTTTCGCGGCAGACGAGGATGACGATGAGGTGGTGGAAAGTGCGTCGCCGAAGCAGGCATCCACACCGTTTGCGATGTCGGCAATTTGATCAGACGTGAAGGCGTAGGCATACACGCGCACATCATCCATGAGTCCGTTCCAGTGCTGCGCGCCGTCCGTCCCA